>NZ_JBHZDA010000010.1:9607-51704 GCF_042755665.1 Streptomyces sp. NPDC059142 | reverse complement strand
GGGGCCAAAACCCCATTCGGCCCCCGGCCACTACGCCGGTTGGCCCGTCACGGGGCCCCTCCCGCCCTCCCCGCGGCCACATGCATGGGGGAGCGCGCGTCGATGCCCTCCGCTTCCGGCGGGGGCGGGCGCGACGGGTCAGGCGGTGAGCGCCTCCAGTTGCTCGACCACCAGCTCGGCGACGCGCAGCGCCGAGGCCGGGTTCTGACCGGTGACCAGCCGCTGGTCGGCGACGGCGTGCTCGGCGAAGGTACCCGCCTTGGTGATCTTCGCGCCGCGCTCCGCGAGCCTGCTCTCCAGCAGGAAGGGCACGACCTCGGTCAGCCCGACCGCCGCCTCCTCCTCGTTGGTGAACGTCGAGACCTGCTTGCCCTCCACCAGGTACGAACCGTCCGTCAGCCGGATGTTGACCAGCCCGGCGGGACCGTGGCAGACGGCGGCGACCACACCGCCGCGCTCGTACACCCCGGCGGCCAGCGCCGCCAGGTCCTCGGAGCCGGGCAGGTCCCACATCGCGCCGTGGCCGCCCGCGTAGAAGACGGCGTCGTAGTCGGCGGCGGACAGCTCACCGGGCGCGGCGGTGCTCGCCAGCGCGGCGGCGGTCCCCGGGTCGGCGAGGAAGTCGGCCTGCACCCGGTCCCCGGCATCGAACCCGTCGCGCGGCGGCTCGCCGCCCTGGACGGAGACGTACGCGACCTCGTAACCCGCCGCGCGGAACACGGCGGCGGGGTGGGCCACCTCGGGGACGTAGTAGCCGGTGGGCCGGCCGGTGTCGCCGAGGGCGCCATGGCTCGTGAGCGCGAACAGAACCTTTTTGGCCATTACCGTTCTCCATTTCCGTGTGCGATTCCGTTCACCGAATGTAGGCACCGGGATTCCTGGCCGCCAAATAATCTGTTCGATTGCCCCCATAGAGAACTTCATGGAAGTTATTCGTTACGGTGGCCTCCCTTCGGAGAATGGAATGGATATGAAAGAGCCCGGGGAGAGCGGAGAGCGCGGAGAGGGTACGCGGAGCGGGGCGGGCGGGCCGGGCGGGCCCGCGCGGCGCGGGCTGATCGTGGTGAGCAGCGTCGCGCGGCTGCCCAGCGGCCGTCAGGCCGGGTTCTGGCTGCCCGAGGCCGCGTACCCCTGGCGTGCCCTGCTCGCCGCGGGCTGGGACTTCGCCTTCGCGGGCACCCGCGAGGGCACCCCGCAGATCGGCGGCGTCGACCGCTCCGACCTGCCGCAGCGCCTCTTCCTCGACGACGCCACGGTGCGCGAACGCCTGGCCGCGACCACGACGGCCGACCGCTACGAGCCCGCCGGCTTCGGCATCGTGCTGATCGCGGGCGGTCACGGCGCCATGCTCGACCTCCCCGAGGATCCGCGCCTGGCCGACTTCCTGACGCGTTTCCACGCCGGGGGCGGTGTGGTCGTCGCGGTCTGCCACGGCGTGGCGGGGCTGCTGGCGGCCCGTACGCCCGAGGGCGCCCCGCTGGTCGCCGGGCGCCGGGTGACGGGCTTCTCGCGGGACGAGGAGGTGGCGGCGGGGCTGGCGGCCACCGTGCCGTTCTTCCTCGACGAGGCGCTGCGCGAGCGCGGGGCGCGGTACGAGTCGGGCGAGCCCTTCGCGCCTCATGTCGTACGCGACGGAAACCTGGTCACGGGACAGAATCCGGCGTCGTCGGCGGAGGCCACGGCCCTCGGTATGCGGTGCGCACTCGGCAGGGAACTCCCCCGTGACTGGCTGATCGGACACCCCGCGAATTCCGCAGGTTCCGTTCGGCCGACAGCGGTCGGGAATGTCCGCTGAGGGAACGGAAAATACCCGGACGGAGAAATTCCTCTTCGACGTCGCCGCCACCGGGAGGCCGAGAGGGCCGGGAAGACCGGGAAGACCGGGAAGACCGGGAAGGCCGGGAAGAGCGCGGGCGGGGCGGACCGGGTCAGCCGCGGGGCAGTACGCCCAGGAGCGTCGCGGTCAGGGCCTGCTCCAGGTAGCCCTTCAGCTCCAGATGGAGGCGGGCCAGCTCGGGCTCGGCCTCGTAGGCCGCCCGCAGGCTGGGCGGGGGCGTGCTGTACGACGACAGCGCGCCGGCCATGACCATGGTCTGGAGGCTGAACAGTGTCGCGCTCCCGCCCAGCTCCGGCAGGTACTTCCCGATCAGGGCGGTCATGGTGGCCAGACGTTCCAGGGAGGCGTGCTTGAAGCGCGTCACGACCCCGACGGAGACGTTGTGCTCCAGGACGCCGCCCTGCGCGCCGAAGAGATCGCAGAGCACCGTCCGGCCGGAGAGTGAGCGGCCGAGGATCACGGCCACCGCCCTCGCCCGCTCCTCCATGGGCAGATCCTCGTCGACGCCGGCGGCCAACTCGGCCTCCAGCTCCGTCAGCCACTCCCGCAGGAAGCGGTCCAGCAGCTCCAGCAGCACCGCCTCGCGGGACTCGAAGTAGCGCAGCACGTTCGGCTTCGCCAGGCCCACCCGGCGGCTGAGTTCGTTCAGGGTGACCGCGGCCACGGGCATCTCGTCGAGCATCGCCGACGCCATGTCGAGGATCGCCCGCCGGCGGATCTCCCGCTGCTCCTCGGTTCGCGCCCGCTGGAAAGTCACGGCCACAGCCTAACTTAGGTACCGCCGGTACGTTGACAACGTACCGGGAGTACTTTAACGTCGTCGACACAAGATACCTTCGGTACGTTAATGGTCGACAAGGAGCCTGACATGAGCGAGAAGTGGACAGCAGAGAACATTCCGGACCAGCACGGGCGGGTGGCCGTGGTGACCGGGGCCAACACCGGGCTGGGGTACGAGACCGCCAAGGCACTCGCCGAGCGCGGGGCGTCCGTGGTGCTCGCCGTGCGCAACGTCGAGAAGGGCGAGCAGGCCGCGGCCCGGATGACCGGCGACGTGACCGTGCAGGCACTGGACCTGACCTCGCTGGACTCCGTCCGGAGCGCGGCGGCGGCGCTGCGGTCCCGGCTCGACCGGATCGACCTGCTGATCAACAACGCGGGCGTGATGTACAACCCGAAGCAGACCACCCCGGACGGCTTCGAGATGCAGTTCGGCACCAACCACCTCGGCCACTTCGCGCTCACCGGGCTGCTGCTCGACCTGATGCTGCCGGTGCCCGGCTCGCGCGTGGTGACGGTCAGCAGCACCGGCCACCGCATCCGCGCCGACATCCACTTCGACGACCTGCAATGGGAGCGCTCGTACAGCCGGTCCGCCGCCTACGGCCAGTCCAAGCTGGCCAACCTGATGTTCACGTACGAGTTGCAGCGCCGGCTCGCCCCGCACGGCACCACCGTCGCGGTGGCCGCGCACCCCGGCGTGTCCAGCACCGAACTCGCCCGCAACACCCCGGCGCCGCTCCGGATTCCGCTCACCTGGCTCGCGCCGCTGATCACCCAGACTCCGGCGATGGGCGCGCTGCCGACCCTGCGCGCCGCCACCGACCCCGCCACGCTCGGCGGCCAGTACTACGGCCCCGGCGGACGCAACGAGATCATGGGCCACCCCCGGCTGGTCACCTCCAGCCCGGCGTCGTACGAGGTGGCCGTCCAGCAGCGGCTGTGGGACGTCTCCGAGGACCTCACCGGGGTGACGTTCCCCGTCGTCCGGTCCGGGCGGAAGGCGTCTCCGTCGCTCCCGTCACTCCCGTAGCTCCTGTAGCTCCTGTAGCTCCCGTGTCGGGGCCGGGGCGCGATGAGTTCCGGGGGCGGGGACGGTCAACCCCTCACACACCCGGAACGCCTCCGGACGGGACAAGGGAGTCACGACATGAAGTACATGGTGCAGCTCTTCGGGAACCGTGAGACCTGGGACGCCGACATGGCCTCGTACACGCCGGACGCGCTGCGCGCGATGGTCGCGTACATGGGCACGCTCAACGACGAACTGGTGAGGAACGGCGAGTTCGTGCAGGCCGAGGGGCTCGGCGGGCCGTCCCTGGTCACCTCCGTGAGCGCGCGGGACGACGGCGACCCGGTCGTGTCGGAAGGACCGCACTTCCGGGCCGAGAAGATCCTCGCCGGCTACTGGGTGATCGACGTGAAGGACAGGGAGCGGGCGGTCGAGTTCGCCGCCCGGGTCTCCGCGGCGCCGGGCCCGGACGGAGCGCCGGCCAACGAGCCGGTCGAGATCCACCCCGTCCCCGCGGGGCCGCCGGAGGCGTGAGACGGCCCCGGGGCGGCCCGGGGGCCGGTGCCGGGTTCCGGCCCTGGTCGCGCGCCGGGCGCGGCGGCCCGGCCTATTCGTCCTTGTCCGCGGCGAAGACATCGCCCATGGAGCCGAACTTGCCGCCTTCGGAGTGCATCCCCTTCTTCTTGTTCATCGGGGAGAACGCGCTGGTGCTGCCGTCCTGCATGTACGACTTCAGGTAGGCGGACTGACCCTTCGTCTTGGCGGTGGCCAGGTCGATCAGGGGCTGGTAGTCGGCCTGCGTGACGGCGTTCATGATGGCGAAGCGGCCGGCCGCCCCGGCGGCCGCGTGGAGCGCCGCCACGGGGCCCTCCGCCGCCTTCTTCCCGTCCGCGTCGAGCGGAAAGCGGGCGGGCACGGACATCTTCACCACGGGGCCGTCGCCACCGGTCTCGGAGATCGCCTTCCCGTCGCCGACGTTGAAGTTGACGGCGATCACGGTGTAGCCGGCCGCCCCCGCCTCCGCGAGGAAGCCCGGGGACTGCTGGTCCGCCTCGGTGATCCCGCCGGTGCCGCCGCTGGTGGGGTTGCCCCAGGCGGCGGCGGGGTTGCCGGTGCCGACGCCGATGTAGAGGAGCACCTCCTTGCCGGCTGTCTGCGCCTTCGCCATGATCTCGTGGACCCGGCCCGCGGCCTCTCCGAGCAGCCGGACGTCGTCCGGGTCGAGGGCGCCGCCGAAGCTCCCCCCATCGCCCACGGGCGTGTTCTTGAACCCCGCCCTCTGCACCGGCTGTCCGGGGCCCATCGCCCTCTGCAAGGGCGTCGCGGCTCCGGCGTGCGGCCGGCCACCCGCTTCCGGGCCGGACATCGCGCGCAGCACCAGCTTGTTTCCGGCGGAGTTCTGCAAGGAGTGCATCGGGGACCCCGGACCGCCGGTACGCGCCGACGGGCGGTCGTCGGCGCCGCGGGAGCGCGCGTGGCCCGGGGCGTGTGAGGTGTGTGCGTCACGGCTGTGCACGGCGGGTCCTTCCACAGGGCCGGAGGTTGCCGACCCATTTTCCGCCACTTCTCGCATTCCGGAAGAGGCCGCGGGTACGTCGGGAGGGCAGTGCGGCTGCCCTCCCGACGCACCCCGGCGGCCCGCGACCGGCCCGTACCCTGCCTGAACAGCACATGATGGAGCCGTGAGAACGGAGCCGTGAAGACGGAGCCGTGAAGGGGGAGTTCCCGCGTGAGTGACCAGGTGGACCCACGGACGAAGAAGCCGTTCCTGTACGTCGTCGTGTGCGCGGCGGCGATCGCCGGCGATGTCGGCACGCTGGTCACGGCGGCCCGGAAGGCCGGGTGGGACGTGGGCCTCGTCGCCACCCCGTACGCCCTCGGCTTCCTCGACATCCCGGCGCTCGAAGCCGGCACCGGTTACCCCGTCCGCTCCGCCTGGCGCTCGCCCGGCGACCCCCGGCCCCTGCCGCCGGCCGACGCCATCGCGGTCGCCCCGGCCACCTTCAACACGATCAACAAGTGGGCGGCCGGGATGTCCGACACCCTGGCGCTGGGCATCCTCTGCGAGGCGTACGGCTCCGGGGTCCCCACCGCCGTCCTCCCGTACGTCAACCCGGACCTGGCCGCGCACCCCGCGTACCGCAGAAGCCTGGACCTGCTGCGCGAGATGGGCGTCCGCGTCGGCTCGACCACTTCCCACGCCCCCGGCGCCGAGGACGGAAACGGGGGCGGAGACGAGGGCGGGGGCGGCGACGGGGCCGATCCGTTCCGCTGGGAGGAGGCGCTGGAACTCCTCAGCGCCGGGAGCGCAGCAGCGCGGCCGTCCGATCCGCCAGCTCCGCCGCCGACTGCGGGTTCTGCCCGGTGACGAGCCGGCCGCTCACCACCACGTGCGACCGCCGGTCACGGGCGGCCGAGAACACCGCGCCACGCTCCTCCAGCGCCGTCTGGAGCGAGAACGGTACGACGTCCGCCAGCCCGCGCGCGGTCTCCGACACCTGGGAGAAGGCGGTGAGTTCCCGGCCGGCCACCAGATGCGTACCGTCCGAGAGGGTCAGGTCGACGAGGGCCGCCGGGCCGTGGCAGATCGCGGCCACCACCCCGCCCGACTCGTACACATGGCGTGCGAGCGCGTGCAGCGCCGGGTGTCCCCGGAAGTCCCACATCGTGCCGTGGCCGCCGACGAAGAGCACACCCGCGTACGCCGCCGGGTCCACCTCCTCGGGCCGCGGCGTACGGTCGAGCAGCCCGCCGCCCGCCGGGTCGGCCAGGAACGCGCGCTGGGCCGGATCGTGCGGGTCGTACCCGATCATCGGGGGCCGGCCGCCGCGTACGGAGACGAAGTCGACCGCGTGGCCGTCGGCGCGCAGCCGCCGCCAGGGGGTGACGGTCTCGCCGAGGTGGAATCCGGTGGGCGCGCCCGTGTCGCCGAGGGTGGCATGGCTGGTCAGCACGTGGAGCACGCGCCGGGGCCGGGTCACGGTCATGTCCTGCTCCTGCTCCTGTTCCTGTTCCTGTTCCTGTTCCTGTTCCTGTTCCTGCCCGCAGGAGTGGCGGTACGGGTTCGGGTTCGGGTACGGGTTCCGGTGGCCACGGTGAGGGCGGCGAGCAGCGTGGCGCCCACGAGCACGGCCAGCATGGGCCGCAGCCCCAGGTGCGCGGCGGCGAGCTGGCCGGCCGAGGCGCCCGCGAACAGGGCGAAGGTGTTGACCGCTCCGGCCGTTCCCCGCGCTTGCGGGGCGAGTTGGTGCAGCAGGCCGACCGTCCCCGGCACGATCAGCCCCGTACCCGCGACGAAGACCACGCCCGCGCCGATCACCGCCTCCGGCACGGCGGCGATACCCGCCACCAGCGCCAGCAGCAGCCCCGACGCCGAGATCAGATATCCGGCGAGCGCGAGCGCCCGGGGCCCGGCGGCGCCGAAGCGCCGGTTCACCAGCGGGCCGGCCAGCAGCCCCACCGCCCCGGCGGCCTGGGCGAGCAGCAGCCCGCCCGCGTCGTACCCGTACGTCAGGCGCAACTCCCGTTCCAGCACGGCGTAGAAGGCGACGAAGCCACCGAACACCGGGAGCGCCGCGGCGAAGACGGCGGCCGGTCCCGGGGTACGGAGGAGTGTGAGCGCCGTGGCGGCGACGGCACGGACGGAACCGCCCGGAGCGGGCGGGACTCCACCGGGCGCACCGGGTGCACCGGGTGCCAGGAGACGCCAGAAGGCCACGGCCGCCGCGGCGTACAGCGGGGCCGCGGGCCAGAACGCGGCGCGCCAGTCGGCGTACTCCGTGACCAACTGCCCGTACACCTGCCCGGCGATGCCCGCCCCGAGCAGCCCGGTGGTGAGCAGCGAGAGCGCCACGGGCCGCCGGGCGGCGGGCGCCCGCTCGGTGACGTACGCGAGCGCGACGGGCGCGAAGGTCGCCGCCGCGAACCCCTGGAGCGCCCGTCCCGCCAGGAACCAGCCGAGCCCCGGCGCGGCGGCGGTCAGCGCGGTGGTCACCGCCGTCGCCAGCGCGCCGCCCGCGAGGACGGGGCGTCGGCCGACCCGGTCGGAGAGCGGCCCGAAGACCAGGAAGCCGAGGGCGTACGCGAGGGAGAACGCGGCCCCGGTCCAGGCGGCGGACGCCGCGTCGACCCCGTACGCGACCCGGACGCGGTCGGCGACGGGTATCGCGAGGTAGAGCTGCGCGGGGATGGCGAAGGCCATGGCCACCAGCAGCGCGAGCTGGACCCGGAAGGAGAAGGCCCACCGGGAAGGCGAAGGCGAAGGAGTAGGAGCGGGCGTAGGAGTGGGCGAAGAAGAATCCGGTCGTCGTCGGCGCGGGGCGTCGCGGTGCGCGGCCCGGCTCGCGGCGGTGGTCATGGAACCCCCCATTGCGTGACCTTGAGTCGGATACGGAGGTCGGGATCAGGGTCGGGGTCGGAAGAGGGGCGCCCGGTGCCGTACCGAGTCCACCGGGCGCCCTTCCCGGAGTGGGCTAGAAGGTCGAGAGCAGCCCGGCCAGGCCGGTCAGTTCGAGCCCCGTGATCCCGAACTCTGCTGCCTCCGCGCGGTGTTCCGGGGTCTGGTAACCCCACAGCGCCCACCGCGCCCGCACGCCCGCCGCCGACACCCCGCGCACATTGGTCAGGTTGTCGTCCACGAACGTGGCGGCTTCCAGCGGCACACCCCGTCGCGCGCACGCCTCCCGGACCGCTTCCGGTTTGGCGGCGCACTCCCCGTAGACCTCGGCGACCGCCGATTCCAGGCCGTGGTGGGCCAGGATGGCGCGTACCGAGGACTCGTCCTTGGCCGTCACGATCACCACGGGCACGCCCGCCCGCCGCAGCAGACCGGGTATCCCGGGGTAGAGCGTGTGCAGCCCGAGCCAGAACTCCGGCTCCTTCTCCCGGAGGCAGTCCCGGGCGGCGGACGCGCCCGCCACGAACCGCCGGACCCGCGGCTGCGGCAGCGCGGCGTACAGCCGGTCGAACTCCGCCTGGGAGCCGATCGCGCCGGCCGCGGGGTGATGAGCCACCAGGAAGTGGTCCAGCACCCGCGCGTAGTCCCGTACCTTCCGGAACCGTTCGGTGAACTCCTCCGGCACCCGGGCCAGTTGCCCCGGCCCGGGGAGCGCCGGGTCATACGGCTGCTCCCCGAGCCAGGTGATGAGGGCGCACTCGTCCAGGGCGTCACAGACGACCCCGTCGAAGTCGAGCGCGAGCAGCCCCCGCCCCTGCTCGCGCCCCACTTCCGGACCGGGCTCCCCCGCCCGTGCCCGCGCATGACGGTCCATCAGGCGGCGCTCTTCGCCGCGAGCTGTTCCGTCGTCCGGAACACGGCGCGCATGAACGCGCCCATGTACCCGTAGTACGAACAGGTGATGATGTTGCCGTCGACGATGACGTCGCTGTCGACCACCTCGGCACCCGCGTTGATCACGTCGTCGCGGAGCCCGATGTACGCGCAGGCGCGCCGCCCCCGCAGCACCCCGGCGCTCACCATGATCCACGGACCGTGGCAGAGCCCGGCGACGACCTTGCCGGCCTCGTTCATCCCCGCGACGAAGTCCAGCACGTCGCGGTCCTGCCGGACCCGGTCCGGCGCCTCGTGGCCGCCGGTGAGGATCACGGTGTCGTACAGCTCGACGGCGAGGTCCTCGTAGGCGATGAGCGGCCGCGCCGTCTTGTCCATGGGCAGCGGCACCCCGTACTTGCCGGTGGTCGGATCGCCGTTCCTGGTGGCGATGTCGACCTGCCAGCCCTCCTCCAGGAGGCGGTAGTAGGTGTAGACGACGTCGTGGTCCTGGAATCCCTGACCGGTGATGATGACAGCAGTGTGAGACATGACGATCCCCCCGGATCTTCCTCTCGACCGATCGCGGTTTCCGGTGGTCCTCCGCGATCCCCGATGATCTCTGACGATCTCTCGCCCTCGTCCTTTACTTCTTTCGCTTTATCGTCCGAACTCCGCTCTCCGGCTTCTTCTCGACTTCTCCCCGGCTTCCTCTCGGCGTCCTCTACGGAATCCTCTTCCGTCAGGCGCGGCTGACGCAGAGATACTGCTTGTCGGCCTGTACGCGCCGGGCGTCCTCCGGCCGGCCGGTCAGGATCTCGATGTCGGCGTACACCGCGCCGGAGACGCAGAGCGGAATGTGGAAGAGGTCCTCGGCACGCCGCCGGTAGAACACGTCCATTCCCGTACGGAGTTCGAAACGGAAACGCCCGTCAGGCGTCCGCGCCCGCATCCGCGTGTTCGGAAACGCGACCACTTTCCGCATCGGGTGACGCGGGGTTTCGAGCGAGGTCGATTCGTACGCCGTTCCCGCCCGGTTGTAGTCGTCCTTGAGTCGCATCAGATCGAACTTGTTCCTCGGCGACTCGACCTCGATCAGCTCCAGCGGCTCGTCCCCCGCGTTCCGCGTGCCGTGGAACGCGCCGGGCGCGATCCGTACGACGCTGCCCTGCCTGATCGGGATCGAGACCCCGCCCAGGCCGGTCGTGACGCCCTGTCCCCCCAGACAGAGCAGATACGTCAGCTTGCGCGGGTGCACATGCACCGAGGTGCTGTGCGGGGCGTCGATGTGCAGCGCCCAGAAGTCGAAGAACTCGTCCACGAAGGCGCGGTATTCGTACCCCCACGGCTTCGGTATGACCTCGTCCAGATGCGTGTCCTCGTCGAACTGCTCGTGCGCGACGCGGGCACCGCGCCGCAGGAGCCGCTTCAACTCGGCGATGTCCGCGGTGCCGGCGTCCAGTCGGACGGTCGGATCCCACCGCGGGCCGGTCTCGATCCCTTCCCCGGCCTCCCTCGCGCTTTCGAATATGTTGGTCACAGGTGTGGCCGCCATGTTTTCCTACCCCCGTTTGCGGATTGCCCATGGCCGATCAATCTCGACACGGCAACTAAAGCACCGATCGGCACTTCCGCTCAAATAGGAAGTTCTGGTGGGGGCATGAAGATTCCTTGTTGAGGGGAATCTGATGTTCCGGGGTGGCCGCGAGGCGGGCTCAATACCTCGAACGGGTCAAGGAGAAACGATTTTCGCCGCCCGGGTAAGGGGATTCCCCTACGGGTCCGCCCTTCCGCGCCGAGGCCTCCCCGCTCAGCGCGTCGTACGCGCGCTCGACCAGTACGGGCAGCCCCTCGGGGTCGCCGTCCGCACTGCGCGCCCACATCCGGAGCGCGGCGATCAGCACCCCGACACCGGCGCCGACGACCACCGCGGGGCGGGGATCCCGGTCCGGGTCCACCCCGAGCCGCTCGGCGAGGATCCGTACGGACTCCTCCTGGGCCTCGATCCGTACCCGCTCGTACGCGGCGAACAGCGCGGGCTCACGGTCGATCAGGGCGAACAGCGCCCGGCCTCGGGGGCGTCGGTGCACCCCCGGGCACTCCTCGTCGAACAGCCACACACGGACGGCCGACCGGTAGGCCACCAGCGGCGGTTCACCGGCGGGCCGGGCGCGCAGGGCGTCGTTGATGCGCTCGCCGTCGACCCGGGTCGACTCGACGGCCGCGTCCTCCTTGCCGCTGAAGTGGCGGCTGAACGTACGGCGGGTGACGTCGGCGCGCTCGGCGATGGCCTCGACGGTGACCTCCGCCAGCCCCCGCTCCAGCATGAGATCGGCGGCGGCCGAACCGAGCGCCTCCCGCGTACGCCGCGCCTTGCGCTGCCGGCCGTCCTCGACCGGGGCGTCGGTCGGGGCGGGCTCCTGCCGGGTCACCTCATCACCTTCATAGGGTCGATCGTACACCCCAAATGTCCCATTGGGACATGATTCGCTTACCGTCGAATACCCGCGCAGGGCAGCCGAAAGCGCGGTATAGGCACGGTATTCGGCGCCCCTACGGGCTCCCTGCGGAACGCCTCCGGAGCCCCCGGGGCAGAGGGACGCCGCACGGCCGGCGCGGCAGGCACAGCGGGCACAACAGGCACAACAGCAGCGGCAGCGGCAGCGGCAGCGGCAGCGGCAGCGGGCATAGCAGGGACCCTTACCCCCAACTCTGGGAGTACTGACTGCGATAGCGGGCCTTGTCCGACCACATCCGCTGCGCCATCGTCAGCCCCAGCAGACTCAACGCGATGATCACCAGCCCGGGTACGAGGGTCCGGTAGTCCACGATCGAGCTCACCGAGCCCGTTCCGACACCCGCTCCCGCCCCCACGCCCGTCCCCGTACCGGTCCCCGACCCCGAACCGCTGCCCGCGGGCGCGCCGCCGCCCGCCGCCCCCGCGGGGGCGGGAACGGCCTGGTCCGCCGTCCCGTCGCTGCTCCCCGTCGCCGTGGGGGTGCCCTGCGCGTCGACGCCCGCGAGCCGCACCCCGAGGGCCGCCATCGCGCTCGACACCGGCTGGAAGAACGTCGTACCGCCGACCGTGCAGTCCCCGCTGCCGCCCGAGGTCACCCCGAGCGCGAGCCCCTGTGCGAGGAGCGGGCCGCCGCTGTCGCCGGGCTCGGCGCAGACCGTGGTCTGGATGAGGCCGCTGACGGTGCCCTCGGGGTAGTTCACCGTCACGTTCAACGCCGTCACCTGCCCGGAACGCAGCCCCGTGGTACTGCCGCTGCGGAACACCTGCTGCCCGACGACGGGGTCGGCGGCGCCGATGATCCGTACGCCCCGGCCGTCCCCGATGTCGACGGTGCTCGTGCCGTCGAACGCGGCGGGATTCTCGTACTGCACCAGCGAGAAGTCGCTCCCGGGGAACGTCGTGGCGACCGTCGAGCCGACCAGCGTGGCGCCTCCGGAGTCCTGGAACCAGGTGGTGCCCGCGGGGCCGCAGTGCCCGGCCGTCAGGACGAAGATGTTCTGCCCGTCCGTCACGTTGAACCCGACGGAACAGCGGTCGCTGTTGGTGAAGATGGGCGCGGCGCCGTTCACCTTCGTACGGAACTCCCCCGTGGTCCGCTCCATCTCCACGGAGCCGCCGATCCCGTCCGCGACCTCGGTCATCCGGGACCAGTCGCCGGCGGACACGGTCCGGTCGGCCCGCACCACGACCCGGTTGGAGGCGTAGTCCACGGCCCACGCGGTCCCGGGGACCCGGGGCGCCTCGGCCAGCGCCTCGGTCGCGGAGGTGAGGTCGCGCATGCTGTACCGCATCACCTCGGCCCGCGCCCCCTCGCTCCGTACCTCGGCCGCCGCGTCCTCGTCCGTCACGGCGACGACCGGCCGCCCGTCCGCGGCGATCCAGGTACCGGCGGTACGCGAGGCACCGAGCTTCGCCACCAGCCCCGTCCCCACCTCACCGACGGCCACGCCCCCGGCCCCCGTACCGCGGTCGGCCGGTTCACCGGCCACGGCGTTCGAGACCAGCAGCCCACCGCAGACCAGCCCGCCGACGGCGGCGAGTCGCGTGATCCGCCGGAGGTGGCGTCGCGCGTGCTTCATCCGTGGCCCCCAAGGTCGTACCGGTACGACGTCTACGACATCGCCAGCGCCGGAGCCCCGGGCATCAGAGGGCCCTCCTCCCATACGTACGGGACCCGCGCCCGGTTCAAAGCCGCCCGGATTTCCCGATCGGGCGACGGTCGCGCCCCGTATCCACCGGTCGGCTCGGTCGCGCCGGAGCAGAACCCGCCTTGCTGTTCGGCCAGGGCGACGACCCGCCGCGACCCGTGTGACCCCTGAGGCGTGATACGGCGCGCCGCGCCGGGTAGGACCCGGCCGGGCAGCGGTATACGGAGCGGCGGAGGGGATCCAGCGATATGAGCACTGATCACGGACTCGCACCGGGCGACGGTCTCGACGTGGCGGGGGTGCGCGCGGCGTATCCCGCGCTGCGGGACGGCGTCGCCTATCTGGACGGCGCGGCCGGTACGCAGACGCCGGAGGCCGTGATCGAGGCGATCGCGGGGGCCTACCGCGCGGGGATCGGCAATGTCGGCGGTGCGTTCCCGGCGAGCGACCGCGCGGGCGCCCTGGTCGACGGGTGCCGTGCCGCTGTCGCGGATCTGGTCGGCGGGCGGCCGGAGGGGGTGGTGCTGGGGGCCAACACCACCACGCTGATCCACCGGTTCGCCGGGGTACTCGGGGCGGCCTGGGGGCCGGGGGACGAGATCGTCCTCTCGCGTCTGGACCATGACGCGAACGTCCGCCCCTGGGTGCGGGCCGCGGAGCGGGCGGGTGCCGTCGTCCGGTGGGCGGAGGTGGACCCGGTCTCCGGGGAGCTGCCGGCCGGTCAGTACGACGCCCTGCTCGGCGCGCGGACCCGGCTGGTCGCCGTCACCGCGGCCAGCAACATCCTGGGCACGCGCCCCGATGTCGCGGCCATCACGGCGAAGGCGCACGCGGTGGGCGCGCTGACGTACGTGGACGGCGTGCACGCCACTCCCCACGGCCCGGTCGACGCGGCCGCCCTGGGCGCGGACTTCTACGCGACGAGCGCGTACAAGTGGTCGGGCCCGCACCTCGGCGCGGTCGTCGCGGACCCGGCGCTCCTGGAGACCCTGCGCCCCGACAAGCTGGCCTGCTCGCCCGACGGGGTGCCCGAGCGCTTCGAGACGGGAACCCTGCCCTTCGCGGACCTGGCCGGGGTCACCGCGGCGGTGGACCATCTGGCGTCCCTGGGCGGCCCGCGCGGCGGCGGCCCGCGCCGGGAACGGCTGCTCGCCTCGATGGCGGCGGTGGAGACGTACGAGCAGGGCCTCTTCGCCACCCTGCTCGACGGCCTCCGGGCCCTGCCCGGGGTCACCCTCTACGGCGACCCGGCGCACCGCACCGCGACGGCCTACTTCCGCGTCGCGGGCCACACCCCGTCCGCCGTGGCCGGCCATCTCGCGAGGCGCGGCGTGAACGTCTGGAGCGGCCACAACTACGCCTGGGAACTGACCAGTTCGCTCGGCCTGCGCGACACGGGCGGCGCGGTCCGCGCGGGCCTGGTCCACTACAACGACGCCTCCGACGTGGGCCGGCTGCTCGCGGGGGTGGCCGAACTGGCGGCGTGACCCGGGCCGCGGAGGAGCGGTGAAGCGCGACGGGACGGCGGGGCGGCGGGGCCGCGGGTCGGCGGGTCGGCGGGTCGGCGGGTCGGCGGGTCGGTCGTACGGCGGCCTCGGGCTCCCCCGCCCCGACGTGCGGACGGGCTCACCGCGTTCCGACGTCATGGGCGGCGCCGTCGGCGACGGCCCGGAGTTTGTCCGGGTTGGCCACGTTGTGAAGGGCGGTGATCCGGCCGTCGGCGTCGAAGTCGAGGGTGACCGTGGCGATCACGCGGTCCGGTGCGCTGAACAGCACACCCGGCCCACCGTTGATCTCGACGAGTCGGGCGCTCATGTCGGACGGGCCGACGCCCTCGTAGCTGACCGTGCCGATGGCGGCGAACCAGGCGGCCACCGTCTGCGCGCCCACGATCGGCCGCAGGGCCTGGCGGACCTTGCCGCCGCCGTCGGTCCACAGGGTGACGTCCGGGGACATCAGCTCCATCAGGGTGTTGATGTCGCCACCGGTAGCGGCGGCGAAGAACCGCTCGGTGACCTCGCGCTGCCGCGACCGGTCGGCGGTGAAGCGTGGCCGCCGGGCCCTCACATGGGCACGGGCCCGGTGCGCGGTCTGCCGTACCGCGGCCTCGGAGCGCTCCACCGCCGCCGCGATCTCGGCATGGCT
Organism: Streptomyces sp. NPDC059142; assembly: GCF_042755665.1. Taxonomy (NCBI): domain Bacteria; kingdom Bacillati; phylum Actinomycetota; class Actinomycetes; order Kitasatosporales; family Streptomycetaceae; genus Streptomyces; species Streptomyces sp. NPDC059142. Next base: position 36,494 of record NZ_JBHZDA010000010.1, on the reverse strand, counting down.
GAAGCCGAAGACGTCCTTCAGCACGAACACCGCACGCTCAAGGGGACTCAGGGTCTCCAGCACCACCAGCATCGCCATCGACACGGACTCGGCCTCCGTGACGGCCTCGGCGGTGTCACCGCTGGTGAGGATGGGCTCGGGAAGCCACGGCCCCACATAGGTCTCCCGCTTGTGCCGGGTGGAGCGGAGCCGTTCCAGCGCCAGGTTCGACACGATCCGCGTCAGATACGCCTTGGGATCGGCCACCTGCGAACGGTCGGCGGCCGACCACTTGATCCAGGCGTCCTGGACCGCGTCCTCGGCGTCGGTCGCGCTGCCGAGGAGACGGTAGGCCACCGAGAACAGCAGGCTCCGGTACTGGTGGAACACCGTCTGGTCGGGGTCGGCCGGCAGCGGGGTCATCGCGCGTCCCGGAGCCGGGTGTAGCGGCCACCACGGGGCCAGAACGCGCCCGAGGCGGGCATCTTCTTCATACGGCCGTAGGTCGGCCAGGGCGAGGCGGTCACCGTCTCCTTGTACCGGGCCGCGGTACGCCCTGTCAGATGAATTCTCCGCGGGCTGTCGTCGGGCCGGGTGAACTGCACCACCGCGTCATCCCGGCCCAGGCTCACGGCCGTGTGGTAGTAGCCGAAGCGGAACGGCCGGGGCCGCCGCCCCTTCAGCGCGCGGAGGATCGACACCGCGGCGTGCACACCGGTGGGCATCCCGCTCTGGCAGGTGCCGTGCATGACGCCGTAGCCCTGCCGGACCGCCGCGGCGTCGCCGACGGCGTACACCTCCGGGTGCGACACCGAACGCAGCGTGGCGTCGGTGACGACACGGCCGCGCTCGTCGACGGTCAGCCCCGCGGCGTCCGCCAGCGGCGAGACCCTCGTACCGCTGGTCCACACGACCACATCGGCGGCGACCTGCTCCCCTCCGGCCAGCCCGATCGCGCCGGGCAGCACCTTCACCACCTCCGCCCCGCCGCGCACCACCACTCCCAGCCGGTCCAGCGCGGCCCGGAGGTACGCCCCCGCCTTCGCGTTCATGGCCGCGCCGGGCTCGGTCCGCCCCAGCAGCACGACCCTCAGCCCCGGGTGCCGTTCGGCGATCTCCGCGGCCGACTCGACGCCGGTCAGCCCGCCGCCGGCGACCACCACCGTGCCGCTGCCGAGCCTCGCCAGCCGATCGGCCAGCACCTCGGCGTCCTGCGCGCTGTTCAGGGTGTACGCGTGGTCCTCGGCGCCCGGCACCGCAGCCGTGTCGGCCACGCTGCCCAGCCCGTACACCAGCGTGTCGTAGTGCAGGACCAGGTCGTCGTCGATCCGCACGGTCCGCGCCTCCGCGTCCACCGCCGTCACCCACCCCCGCACGAACCTCGTGCCCGTCCCCTCCAGCAGCTCCGGGATGCGGAGTTCGGCGAGCGGCTGCCCGGTCGCCGTCATGTGCAGTCGCAGCCGCTCGGTGAACCGCTCCCGGGCGTTCACCAGCGTCACCCGCACCTCCCCGCGCCGCCCGGCCCTGGCCGCGAGCTGGACCGCCGCGGCCATGCCCGCGTACCCGGCCCCCAGGATCACCACGTGGTGGGCGCCTGTCCGTTCGGCTTCGTACTGTGCGCTCATCGTCCGGCCTTCTTCCGTCTGCTTCGGTCCTACGTCGCTGTCGACGACCACCAGATGGAAGGGGGCGCCCCGTACGTGACATGAGGCCGAAGTGACGCGCGCCACACCCCGAACGGACAGGGCGACTGCCGGGCGCCCGGGGGCGGCAACATCCCGGCCGAGGCGGGCACATCAGGACTGGGCCGGCGGCCGGGCCGGATCCGGTGCCCGGGCCGGAGCTCCGAAGGCGCCCTTCACGCGGCCGTGCTCCCCGGCGGTGCCCAACACGGCACCGGCCACCTCGATCCGCCTCACCCGTGAGGGCGTGAAGGGTGCGCCCGCCCGGGGAGTACGGCGCGGGCGCGGGCCATCAGGTCCGGGGTGGTCAGCAGGAACCGGCCGGTGTGCAGGGCGTCGTGCCCGTACATCGTCCGGACCAGCTCGGTCGAGCCGTCCACCTCCAGCGACCAGGCGGCGCGGCGCAGTTCGAGGGTCCCGGGCTTCGGTACGCCGCGCCCGCTCCATCCGACGCAGATCAACCAGCACGCCTCCGCGAACCGGCTGCCGTCCGCGGACCCGTACAACCGCGTCGGCCCGTGCCGCGCCGCGATGTCCGCCAGCACCAGATCCGGCACGCCCGGCACGGGCACGTACCCGACCACCGCCGTGCTCCCGTAGTGCCCGGTGGTCGTGTAGGCGACGACGCCGTACCCGTCGGGCCATGTATGCAGCAGCGGCAGGACGGTCACCCTGCCCTCGCCCGTCACGACGCGCGCCAATGCTCTCTCCTTGCTCCATCGGGTGAAGGTGCGGTTTCCGTCCGGGCTGCCCCCGCGCGGAGCCGCCTCGCCCGTACGCGCCTACGCGCTCAGCTCGTCCCCGCAACCGGAGGACGGATTGGACCCGCCCCCGTCTCCGTCCTCGATATCGGTGTTGTCCGGGTCTCCCTGAACAACCGCACGCGCTCGTAAGCGACTTCCGGACATGTGCCGATCCCTTCTCCCCGAGGGGTGGTGCACCGACCCGCTTCAGCCGCACTGCTGCCGGGGAAAGGGAGTGAGCGGCCGGGCGGGGGGCTTGAGACCGGGCCGTGAAGGAGGCCGGGCCGCAACGCCCTCCGCGACCGTACGGACGGCAGACGTCCACGCACCAGCGACTTGCACCAACTTGCACGGCAATCCATCTGGCCTGGGAAGTTGGCTGTTTTTCCTCCTTACGTACTCGCATCCGACGACGCACCATTTGTGCAAGTCCTCGCAAGCAAGCACAGCCATCGGAGGTTGGCCATGGCCTTACACTTCATCGGCATCGACCCGGAGACCGACGGCGACCATTGCCCGACGGTGTGGTTCGACGACGAGACGCGGGAGCTGGTCGTCCAGGGCTGGAAAGCGGGCCGCGAACTCATGGACCGGTGCCGGGAGTTCGGCGCCGTCCCCGACGGCGAGGCCGTGGTCCGGATTCCCGCACGCATGGTGCACCTCCTGCGGAAGGCGTGCGATGCCGCCGAGCGTGCCGCCCTTTCGTGAGCTGCTGGCCGGCGCCGAGCGGACCGCCGTCCATCTGGAGCTGCGGGACACGTACTTCAGCAACCCGCGCTTCGAGGAGTGGCGGACGGGGAGCCGTGTCGACTGGTCGGACCGGTCGTCGTGGTGGCTGCCCTTCCATCAGCAGATCGCCGATGCCGTGGCCCGGGGAGTGGCGGTCCGTCGCGCACGGGTCGTCTCCGAGCCGGTGACCGAGTACATCCGCTGGGAGCACTACGTCACCCGCGCCAACACGGCGGCGGGGGAGGAGGTGCGATGGCTGCCCCGCAGACAGGCGGGGGACCTCGCGCTGGCCGGCAACGACTTCTGGCTGTTCGACGGCCGACTGCTGCGGGTACATCACTTCTCGGGCGACGGTGACCTGGTGGCGGACGAGATCACCGACGATGCCGCTACCGTCGAGGTGTGCGCCACCGCCTTCGACAGCGTGTGGCAGCGTGCGATCCCGCACGCGCACTACGAGATCCACTAGTCCAGGACCCGAATCCACACCTTGACCACCTCTCCGTCGTCCAGCGCTCAGACCGCACGTGCCGCGCTCGCGGCGCGCCTGCGGGAAATACGCCTGGACGCGGGACTCACCAAACGGGAACTCGCCGCCCGGTGCGGCTGGCACGAGTCGAAGTCGTCACGCATCGAGAACGTCAGGACCCCACCGTCCGACGCGGACATCCAGGCATGGTGCCGCGCCTGCGATGCCGAACGGCGAGCGCCTGACCTCATCGTCGCGAACCGTGAGGCCGATTCCCTCTACGTGGAGTGGAAGCGCCTTCAGCGCACCGGTCTCCGCCGTCTCCAGGAGTCCGGCGTTCCGCTGTACGAGAGCACCCGGCGTTTCCGGATCTACTGCTCGAACGTGGTACCCGGCGTTCTCCAGACGCCGGGATACGCGCAGGCACTGCTGTCGTCCATCGCCGCGTTCCGCGGGACCCCGGACGACGTGGCGGATGCCGTCACCGCGCGCATGGCGCGTTCGCGTGCCGTGCGAGAGGGCGATCACCGGCTTGCGATCCTGGTCGAGGAAACGGTCCTGCGATACCGCCTCGGTGACGCGGGCGTCATGGCCGGGCAATTGGGGCACCTTCTGTCCGCCATGGACCTGCCGTCCGTGTCCCTCGGGATCATCCCGTCCACCGTGCCGCGCCGTATGTGGCCCCTGGAGACCTTCACCGTCTTCGACGATCACCGGGTGCATCTGGAACCGCTGTCGGCGTCCATCAAGATCATCTCACCCGAGGAGATCGCCCTGTACGTCCGAGCATTCGACGAGCTGCGCGGTCTGGCCGCGTACGGAGCAGAGGCGCGCGCTCTCGTCGTGCGGGCCATCGACGCGCTGGGGTAGGTGCCGCAGGCCGTACCGCGCGACCCCGTACCGCACACCAATGGGTGCGATTAGTGATGAATCGCACATACATAACATGTAGCCTTAAGTAATGAAAGCGCGGCTGGATCTGCTGGCCACCGTGGACCAAGGTGTCACGGAGAGTGAGATCTTTCGGCTCGCCCTCCAGCACTCCGTGGCCCAGCTGGGCGGCTTGGGCGGGACCGTGCATCTGCGTGGGCCGATGTCCGCGCTGCGCCTCGTGTCCTCGACCGGGCTGCCGCCGCATCTGGTGCGGCCCTGGGAGATCATCGATCAGGAGGGGCCGACCGCGCCCGCGCTCGCCGTGCGGCAGGGCGGGGCCGGTGGGGGTGGCGGGGTGTGGGTGCCCGGTGGGGGCGGGGCAGGGTGGCCGGGGGCCGGGCTCGCGGCGGTGCCCGTGTCGGGCGGGGCGCGTACCGTCGGCGCGCTCACCCTTGTCATGGCCCGGGGCCGGCCGACCGAGGCGCAGTGGGAGTTCCTGCGGGCCGTCGTCGCCTGGGCCGAGGAGCGGATGGAACAGGCGCCGCCGCCCGCGCGGGCCCGGCCGCCCGGTGAGGAGATGAGCGGGCGGCGGCTGCGGCAGGCGCTGAAGGCCGTCCAGATCGGCACCTGGGACTGGAACATCCACACCGGCGAGCTGGCCTGGGACGACGCCGCCATGGCCATCTACGGCACCGACCCGGCCGACTTCGTCCCGAGCATCGAGAGCTGGATGAAGGTCGTCCACCCCGACGACCTGGCCTGGACCCTCGCCGCCGCCGAGCGGGCGATCCGCAACGGGACCGTCTTCGAGGCCGAGTACCGGGTCCGGCGCCCCGACGGCGGTTACGGCTGGACGCAGGCGCGCGGCAGGACCGTACTGGACGAGCGGGGCGAGCCCGTCCGGATGGTCGGCCGCGCCTGGGACAGCAACGAGTCGCCCTCCGCCCGCGACGCCCTCAGCCGCGCCCTGCGCCACATGAGCGACGGCTTCCTCGCCGTGGACGACGACTGGCGGATCACCTTCGTCAACCTGGCGGCGGAGCAGGCGCTCGGCTCCTCCGAGGAGGAGCTGTTCGGGCACCCGCTGTGGGAGCTGCCCTCCGTACGCAATGTGCCGGGGCTGGAGGCCCGCTGCCGGGAGGCCGCCGCCGCGGGCCGGCCCGCCGGTTTCGACGTACGGGCCCCCGAGGGCGACCGCAGCTACCACCTGCGGCTGGTCCCCGTGCCCGACGGCGTCACGCTCTACTTCACCGATGTCACCGAACGCCGCCGCCGTCAGGCCGAGCAGGACGCCGCCGAGCGTGCCGCCGCCGACCGGGCCGCGCGGATCGCGGAGCTGACGACGGCCCTCGCCGGGGCGACGACCTCGCGGGACGTGGTGGACGCCGTGGCGCGGCGCGTGCTGCGGCCGTTCGGCGCGAGCGGGCTGATCGTGCTGGCCGTGGAGGTGGGCGGCGACCGGCTGTCGTGCATCGGGTCCGTCGGCTATCCGCTCGACTTCGTCGATGTGATCGTCCGCTCCACGCCGGCGCGGGGCGGCCCGATCTGGGAGTCGGTCCTGACCGGGAAGCCGCTGTTCATCTCCTCCGCCGACGAGTTCGTGGCCCGCTACCCGGAGATGCGGCACCGCCCGTCCGAGGCCGCCAAGCGGGCCTGGGCGTTCCTGCCGCTGGTCGCCTCGGGACACACCTTCGGCGTCTGCGTGATCGCCTTCGACCGGGCGCACCGCCTCCCCGACGAGGACCGTACGCTGCTCACCGCGATCAGCGCCCTCGTCGCGCACGCGCTGGAACGGGCCCGGCTGTACGACGCCGAGCACACCCGGTCGCAGGAGCTCCAGCGCGGGCTGCTCCCCCGCACCCTCCCCGAACTGCCCGCGTGCACGGCCGCCGCGCGCTATCTGCCCGCCGGGCAGGGCATGGACGTGGGCGGCGACTGGTACGACATCATCCCGCTCTCCGCCGGGCAGGTCGCGCTGGTCATCGGCGATGTGATGGGCCACGGGCTGCCCGAGGCGGCCACCATGGGGCGGGTCCGTACGGCCGTCCACACCCTGGCCGCCCTGGAGATGCCGCCCGACGAGATCATGAGCCATCTCAACGAGATCGTCGGCGCCCTCGGCGAGGACTCGTTCGTCACCTGCCTGTTCGCGCTGTACGACTCGACCACCCGGATCTGCTCCTTCGCCCGCGCCGGGCACCCGCCGCCCGCCGTGGTCCACCCCGACGGCACCGTCCACTTCCCCGAGCTGGCCCTCGCGCCGCCGCTCGGCGCGGCGGAACCGCCGTTCGAGACGGCCGAGCTGACGATCCCCGAGGAGGGGCTGCTCGTCCTCTACACGGACGGCCTGATCGAGTCGTCGGGCCGTGAGATCGACGAGGGCATGGCCACCCTGGCCGAACTGCTCCGTACCGCCGACACCTCCCCCGGCGCCGATCTGGACCAGCTCTGCGACACCCTGATGGCCGGGCTCCTCCCCGACGACCAGCGCACCGCCGACGACGCGGCGCTCCTGGTCGCCCGCGTCCACGCGCTCGCCACCGACCACATGGCCTCCTGGCCGCTCCCCTCGCACCCGCAGGCCGCCGGGGAGGCGCGCAAGCACGTCAGGGAGCAGCTCACGGCCTGGGGCCTCGACGAACTGGCGACGACCACGGAACTGCTGGTCAGCGAGTTGGTGGGCAATGTCGTACGGCATGCCAAGGGTCCGGTACGGCTCCGGCTGCTGCGCAGCGCGGAACTGGTCTGCGAGGTCGGCGACGGCAGCCTGACCACCCCCCGGATCCGCCGCGCCTCGGCGACGGACGAGGGCGGGCGCGGGCTCCAGCTCATCACCGCGCTCTCGCAGCGGTGGGGCACGCGGTACACGGCCACGGGCAAGTGCATCTGGACGGAACAGGCGCTCCCGGGCGCGGAGGGCCACCACCCGGGGCCCGGGGGTCTGGGGGACCTGGGGGATCTGGGGGGACTGGGGGGCCTGGGGAGTCCGGACGGGCTGGGGGATCTGGACGGGCTGGGAGACCTGGGAGACCTGGGGGAGCTGGGGGACCTGGGGGAGCTGGACGGTCCGGGCGGCCTCGGGGGGATCGGCGCGCCGCCGCACCGCGTGTGACCGGGGTGACGTGTGGCGCGGGGCGGGCGCGTTCGGGAGCGTACGAATTCCGCCATATCCGAGTGATCGCGGGGCGCGCCCGGTCCGTCGGTGTCACCATCGCCGTCCGAGGCCGGACGCGGCGGAACGCGGACGGCGCGGAGCGAGCGCGCGCCCGTGCGGTGCGAGGCATCGCGCCATACCGTCCGCGTCGCGTTTACGGGGGCGGGTCCGGCGCCGACAGCCTTTACGCAAACTGCACTTGGTCCACTACTCTTCCACTTGTCACACCGTAAGAACCCCCTTCTTCACCCTCAACTCACCTCGCCCATGGCCCCGTTCGGCCATCCGCGTCCCCCGCGACGCCCCCTTCCTCTTGTGCCGACCGATCGCCGATCCCCCGATCGCGATCACGGATCCGCGTACCCCGTCCCCGCGGGCGACGCTGGAGGCAACCTGCGCATGTCAGAGATGAGCGGCGCCGACCCCACTCGGCCCATCGACCAGGCACCTCCCGGCGCCCCGCCGAACGCCGTTCCGGTGGACCCGGGCGGCCTTCCCGCACCGGCGCGCCCGCCCCGCCCCGAACTGCCTCCCCACACCGAGCGGCCGTCCGCCCCCGGCAAGGAACTCGCCGTCATGGGAGCGGCCGGGGCGCCGGCCGGCCCCGGGCCCGATCCCTCGGATCTCGAACTCTTCGCGGACGGTCCCGGCGGTCCTGGCAGCCCCACCGGCCCCACCGGCCCCAGCCGGTCCGGGGCCTCGGACGCCGCCGGGCGGCTCTCCGGCACCAACCCCGGCCGCCTCAAGGGCCTCCCCGGCCGGCTCCCGCCCGAGGGGCTGCCCAACGGCCTGGGCTGGCCCGGGAGTTCCGTCGGGCCTGGCGCGCTGCTGCCGGTACCTCCGCCGGGGCCCCCGCCCGGTCGCGGGGCGGGCGCGCCGGCGGGCGGTCCGGTGCCGTACGAGCAGCCCGAGCCGCGCTCGCGCTCCCTGTGGTTCACGGTGCTGGCCGGGGTGGCCGCGCTCGCCTGCGGTGCCACGCTCGTCGTCGTCGCCGGTCAGTCGGACCGGCAGGCCGAGCAGGCCGCCGCGCCGGTCACCGGCGCGAGCATCCCCGGGCTGCGCGGCTTCCCCGAGCGCCCGGAGGGCAACCCGGGCGACGGCGGCGACTCCGCGGGGTCCCTGTCCGAGGGCGCCCCCGCCGCCTCGGACGCGGGCCACGAGGAGACCGCGAACGGCCGGCCCCCTCGCGCCGCCGGCAGCGGGGCGCCGGAGGCGTCGCAGGACGGCCCCGGCGAGAACGGGAAGGACGGCGGCGGGGCGGAGTCCGGCACGGGGTCCACGGACGCCCCCGGGACCGGGCAGGACGGCGCACCCGACGGGAACGGGAAGGGCGACGGTGGCGCGGGCGGAGGGAACGGCGGCGGTGCGGTCGGCAGACCGACCACCGCGCCCACCCGCAAGGCCGCCATGCAGGCCGTCAACTACCCGGACCGCTACTGGCACATACGCGACAACGGCGGCGGCTATCTCGACGCCGTCAGCCGCAGCGCCGCGGCCTTCACCGTGACGGCGGGCCTCGCCGACTCCGACTGCTACTCCTTCACCCTGGGCAAGGGCCGCTATCTGCGCCACGCGCAGTTCCGGCTGCGCGCGGACACCGACGACGGCGGCAGCACCTTCCGCAAGGACGCCACCTTCTGCCCGCGCGCCCTCGGCGACGGCTCGATCATGCTGGAGTCCGTCAACTACCCGGGCCGCTTCGTGCGTCACCGCGACTTCCAGCTCTTCCTGGACCCGTACCAGAACAGCGGCCTCTACCGGGCCGACACCGCGTTCCGTATGGTCGCCGGCTGACCGTCCTGCGGCCCGCCGCCTCCGTCGGCGGGCCCATGGCATAGGGTCGTGCGCCGTCGGGACTTCGAACACCCGAACTGGGGGAAACCGGTGGGGAATGCGCGTTGGGTCATCCCGGTGATGGCCGGGATGGTGATGACCCCCATCGCCATCGGACTCGGCTTTCTGCTGATCTCGTCGGTCAACGACGGCGAGGACCCCGACCTCGGCGCGCCCGCCCCGATGTCGACCGAGCTGAAGGCCGGTGACGGCGGTGTGCCGCCCGAGTACGGGCAGCTCATCCTGGACGCGGCGGCCGACTGCGACCAGAAGCTGCCCGCCACGGTGCTGGCGGCGCAGCTCAAGCAGGGCAGCAACTTCCAGCCGCGCGCCCAGTCGATCGAGTCCGGGGACCGCCCTCCGGCCCAGGGCATCGCCCAGTTCCGGCCCGCGGACTGGGAGGCCGAGGGGTACGACGCCAACAAGGACGGCAAGGCGGACGTCTGGGACCCGGCGGACGCCATACCGTCGCAGGGCCGGGCGATGTGCAAGCTGCTCACGAAGGCGAAGGAACGCCCGGAGCTCCGCGGCAAGCCGATCGAGGTGGCCCTGGCCGCGTACCACGCGGGGTGGGACACGGTGGAGACGTACAAGGGTGTGCCGCGCGCCAGTTGGGCGGACGGGGCGACGTACGAGTACGTCAAGGGTGTCGTGAAGTCCGCCGCCTACATGATCGTCCCGGCGGGCGGTTCGCTGCCCGGGAGCTGGACCCTGCCCGTCGGGGGCCCGGCGGGCGCCCCGTACCACCAGCAGGGCTCCTCCTGGTCGACCGGCCTGCACACCGGCATCGACTTCATCGTGCCCACGGGCACCGAGGTCAAGGCGATCGGCCCCGGCACGATCGCGACGGCGGGGCCGGGCGGCGACTACGGCAACCAGATCGTCGTCCGCCACGACGACGGCACGTACAGCCAGTACGCCCATCTCTCCGAGATACGGGTCGTCGCCGGCCAGCGGGTGGAGGGCTCCACCGTCATCGGCCTCTCCGGCGCCACCGGCAATGTCACCGGCCCGCACCTCCACTTCGAGATCCGTACGGGCCCGGCCTTCGGCTCGGACATCTCGCCGCTGCCGTACCTCCGCGCCAAGGGCCTGATCAGCTAGGGCCTCTCGTCCGGAGTCGCGCTTCAGCAGTCGCGGGCCTCGGCGGCGGCCTTGAGTTCGGCGAGCCAGCCTTCGAGGCCGTCGTGGAGGATCTCCGTCGCGGCGGGGACGTCCGCCTCGACCTGCGGCCCGGTGTGGGTCTCCTCGGTCCGTACGAGGACACCACCCTTGACCTTGGTGAAGTTCCATACGTGGACGCCGTCGATGTGCAGCCCGTCCGCGACGGCGGGGCCGGTCCAGCGGATGCAGGAGCCGGCCTTGAGCTGCTGGACGGTCGAGGTGACGGTCAGGGTGGGCGCGGTGGTCGCGGGGTTGGGCGGCAGCGGGGTCGTCCACCGGAACGCCGAACCCGCCCGGAAGGGGCCGTGGTCGAGGCGTTCCACGGAGTCGACCGGGCTCTGCCAGGACGGCCAGCGCCGCACGTCGGTCTGGAGCTTCCAGATGGTGCTCAGCGGGGCGTCGATCACGGTCTCGCCCTTGGCGCGGACGGCGGCCTTCGGGTCGACGCCCGCTCCCCGGCAGGTGAGGGACTTCTGGTGGTGCGGGGCGGCCTGGGCGGGCGCGGCGGCGGTGCCGAGCACACCGGCGACGACGAGCGGGAGGGTGAGCAGGGCGGTGCGGAGGCCGGTACGGCGGGTGGTGGTCATGGCGGTACTCCTCGTCCGGTGGGGTGTGCGGTGGCGCGGAAGTGCCGCGCCCCTCACGCATGGCGATAGGCCAGCGCGTTCGTTAGAAGTTATAACGCAAGCCCGGACGAGTGGTCAATACTTTCGTGACACCCTCTAACTGAACGGGGAGTCGCCGGCTCAGACCGTGACGACGGTGATGTGCCCTGCCCGCCGGAACGGCCGGAGCTGTTCGTCCGTCGCGCCGGTGTCGGTGACGAGGGTCCAGGCGCGGTCCAGGGGCGCCCAGGCCGTGAAGGGGCGCTGGCCGAACTTGCTGCTGTCGGCGAGGACGTACAGCTCCGCGCCGCGCGCGGCCATCAGCTCCTTCAGGGAGGTCTGCTGGAGGCTCGCCTCGCAGATCCCGAGCTTGGCGTCGAGGCCGTCCGCGCCGAGGAAGACCTTGTCGGCCGTCAGCCGGGACAGGGTGAGTTCGGCGAGGGGGCCGACGAAGCCGTGGCTGACATGGCGCAGGGCACCGGCGAGGGTGATGACCTCGACGCCGTCCGCCTCCGCCAGCTCCACCAGGGTGGTCAACCCGTTGGTGATGACGGTGAGTCCGCCCCGGCCGCGCAGATGATGGGCGAGCCGGCCGGTCGTCGTGCCCGCGTCGAGGATGACCGTATCGCCGTGCGCGATCCGCGCAGCGGCCCAGCGCGCGATCCGGTCCTTCTCCGCGACCGCGAGCCCCGAGCGCTGGTTGAGGGAGGGCTCGGGCGCGTGGCCGGGCGTGATGGCCCCGCCGTAGGTACGGGCCAGCTTGCCCTGCTCCGTGAGCTGGGCCAGGTCGCGGCGGATCGTGGACGGGGTGACCGCGAGGGTACGGGCCAACTCCTCCACCGCCACGGTGCCGTCGGCGGCCACCATCCGCAGGATCAGTTCGCGCCGGTCCGCCGCGCGCAGCCGGTCGGGGCCGGGGGCCGGGCCGGGGAGGCCGGGTCCGGCGTCGCCGTGCGGGTCCTGCGGGGCGTTCTGCGGATCCATCGTCGCCATCCTCTGGTCACCCGGGTCACCGGACAGGTTATCCCCGCCGCACAGAAGACACCGTAGGGACCCTTGCGCGTAACGCGCAGCCGTGTCAGCGTTCTGCACGCAATACGCAACGCGATAGCCAGACGGAGTTGGTGGCGGGTCGCGCCCAACGGCGGGCGCCGAGGCGGGAGAAGCATGACGACACGGAGCACGCCGGCGGCATCGGCAGCGGGGAAGACGGCACCGAGGAGCGGCGGGACGCCGGACACCGGAGCCGGAGCGGGGACCGGAGCCGAGGCCGGAACCGGAGCCGGGACCGGAGCGGGGACCGGAGCCGGAGCCGCGCCCGAGGATCCGTACGCGCTGCACCCCTCCGACGCGCTGGATCCGCCCGCCGGATTCCGCGGCACCGTACGGCGGTTGGGCCCCGGCATGGTGCTCTCCGCGGCCGTCGTCGGCTCCGGCGAGCTGATCACCACCACCGCGCTCGGCGCGAAGGCGGGCTTCGTCCTGCTGTGGCTGGTCGTCATCAGCGCGCTGGTCAAGGTCTGGGTGCAGATCGAGCTCGCCCGCTGGACCATCCTCACCGGCCGTACCGCGCTCTCCGGTTACGCGCGGATCGGCCCCCGCTTCGGCGGGCGCGGCCGGCCGGACGCCGGGGTCGGCTGGATCAACGTGCTGTGGATCCTGATGGACTTCGCCAAGATGCTCCAGCGCGGCGGGCTGATCGGCGGCACCGCGGCGGCGTGCAGCATCCTCCTGCCCATCGGCGGCGCGGCGCTCTCCACCACCTCGCTGACCGTCTGGACCGTGATCATCGTCGCGGTCGTGATCGCGATGATGTACTCGGGCCGCTACAGCGCCGTCGAGAGGAGCGCCTTCGTCGCGGTCGTCGTCTTCACCCTCGTCACCGTCGGTCTCGCGCTCGGCCTGCCCTGGACCGAGTTCTCGTACGGCGGCTCCGAGCTGGCCTCCGGCCTGACCTTCGCCATCCCGGCCGGGACCGTCGGTTTCGCGATCGCCATGTTCGGCATCACCGGGGTCGGCGCCGACGAGATGACCACGTACACCTACTGGTGCCTGGAGAAGGGGTACGCGCGCTGGACCGGCCCGGACGACGGCACCGAGGAGCGCGCCCGGCGCGCCGAGGGGTGGATCAGGGTGATGCGGATCGACGCCCTCCTCTCCTGGGCCGTGTGCACCCTGTGCACGCTCGCCTTCTACGTCATCGGCGCGGCCGTACTCCACCCGCAGGGCCTGGTCCCGCAGGGCAACGAGATGATCACCACCCTCTCGCGCGTCTACACCGACACCCTCGGCCCCTGGGCCCACTACCTCTTCCTCGCGGGCGCCATCGCCGTGCTCTTCTCGACGCTCGTCGGCTCCACCGCGAGCGTCCCCAGGCTGTGGACGAACACCCTGGGCCTGCTCGGCGTGATCGACTGGACCGACGTACGGGCGCGCAGGCGCACCATCCGCGTCCTCACCGTCGCGCTGCCGCCGCTGTGGGCCTCCTTCTACCTCTTCATCCAGTCGCCGGTGCTGATGGTCCAGATCGGCGGGGTCGCGGGCGGGATCTTCCTGCTCGCGGTGGTGATCGCGGTGTGGCACCTGCGGGCGTCGGACGTGGACGCGCGGTTCAAGCGGAGCAAGGGGCTCAACGCGGCGCTCGTGGCGAGCAGTACGGCCATCGGCGTCCTGGGCGTCTACTCGGTGCTGGAGGTCTTCGGGCTGGGACTGGGCTGACCCGCCGCCCCGTCGACGACCCGACGCGGGACCGGCAGCGCCACCACGGAGAGAACAGGGAGTGAGTACGCGATGAGTACGCGAGAGCCGCACACGGGCCGGGAGCCGGACGGCGCCGCCCCGCACCCCGGGCCCCTCGGGCACCCCGGACCCCTCGGTGACGTCCTCGTGACGACGCCCAGTTTCGGCCAGACTTCCCGCGCCCCCTGGGAGGTCTTCGAAGCCGCCGGCGCCGCCGCCCGCCGCAGCGCCTTCGCCCACCCTCTCGCCGAAGCCCAACTCAGAGCCGAGATAAGGGACATGGAGGCCCTGGTGGTCGGTCTCGACCCGGTGACGGCAGCCGTGCTGGCCGCCGCGCCCCGGCTCAGGGTCGTCGCCAAGCACGGCGTCGGCACCGACAACATCGACCTCGACGCCGCGCGGGAGCGGGGCGTACGGGTGGTCAACGCGCCCGGCACCAACACCGGCGCCGTCGCCGATCTGACCTTCGCGCTGCTGCTCGCCGCCGCGCGGAAGATCGTCCCGGCGCACGCGGCGGTGACCGGGGGCCGCTGGGACCGTTTCTTCGGCCCGGAGCTGGGCGGCCGTACGCTCGGCGTCATCGGCTTCGGACGGATCGGCCAGGCCGTCGCCCGCCGCGCCCACGGCTTCGACATGGACGTCGTCGCGTACGACCCGCATCTGCCCGCCGAGGTGTTCGCGGCGGCCGGGGTCCGCTCCGTACCGTTCGACGAACTCCTCGCCGACGCCGATGTCGTCACGCTGCACATGCCGCTGATGTCGGACCGGCCTCTGCTCGGGCGCCGGGAGCTGACGGCGCTGCGCCCCGGCGCACTGGTGCTCAACACGGCGCGCGGCGGCCTGGTGGACGAGGACGCCCTCGCCGATCTCCTGCACAGCGGGCATCTCGGCGGCGCCGGTATCGACGTCTTCAGCACCGAACCCCCGGTCGGCAACCGGCTCCTGGAGGCGCCCGGCGTCGTACTGACGCCGCACTGCGCGGCGTTCAGCGACCAGGCCAACCGGGCGATGGGCACCGCCGTCGCCGCCGATGTGGTGCGGGTGCTGCGCGGGGAGGCCCCTGTGAACGCGGTGGTCTGACGGCGGCGGTCCAGGGGCCGCCCGGAGCGCGTCAAAAATCGATGCGAAGGCTCTGAGCTGGGAAAACAGACACTCTTTGGCCGGTCGGCTGTCGAACGCTCTGACAAGGTGCCATAATGGGCCGCGTAGCCCTTCGTGCATCCCCCGTCGCGAAGGGCTACACCTCTGCCCAAAGCTCTACGGCCCCGGAACGCCCCTGGCGACCGGGGCCGTTGTGCGCGCGGGACACCTCACGGACAGGGGACTCCCCTCGCGGCCCCCTGCCCGTGTTTTTTCGAGTTAACAGCGCTGCGGTTTGTTTGCGCAAGCCCGGAAACTGACCTTGGATCAAGAGCGCCCACTTCTCACCGTCGGCGGTACCTCGCCAGGTCAGGGTCGGTTACAGTACGACCCCGTTGACCCGAGCCCAAAGGCGGGCGTGGACGTGGGGGAGGCTGGCTGAATGGACGGCGGCGAGGAGCGGGCCCCGGAACAGCACCCCGCCGACCCCGTGGTCCCCGAGCAGCGGACGGCCGGCCCCGGACCCGGGAACGGCGGCCACCAGGGCGGTACGGCACCGGACTTGAGGACCTTGCGGCAGAAGGTCGAGTACATGGTGGAGACGACCTTCCCGGGGGAGCGGATCTCCGGCCGGTTCTTCTCCGACCTGGTCAAGAAGCGCGGCGGCTCCCTCTCCCACAGCTACTTCTCCAACATCCTGGCCGGGAAGGTCACCCGCCCCTCGGAGGACATCCTGCGGGCGCTCGGGCTCGGCTTCGGGGTCGACTGGCGCTTCTTCAAGGAGGAGTCCGAGGTCGTGGACGAGGTCGTCGCGGGCCTCCGGTTCCTCGCCCGGCGGCGTACGGGAGAGATCAACGGGCCGGGTGCGCCGGGCGCGGACGGCGGCGGACTCCCGCCCGAGCTGCTGACGTTCGCGCTCTCCCTCCTGGAGGACACGAGTTCGGCGCGGCGGGACCCGGACGGTGCCGCGCCGGACGCCGTGGCGGACGAGGCCGGCGGGCAGCCGCGGCGGTAGCGGGCGCGAGCCGTACCCCGGGGCGGGCCGCGCCGGGGGCCGCCCCATACTGGACCGGGGCGGGACCGGCCGCCGGTCCGGCCGCGGCGGACGAGCCGCGGCGCACGCCCGCGTCCCCATGGAGCGGCATGACCCCCGACACCACCCCTGACCCGACGCACGCGAGACCCGCGGAGCCCGCGGCGCCCGCCGAGCCCGCGGCGCGCGCGGAGCCCACGGATTCCACGGATACCGCCACGAGGCGGGCCCGTACGGTCACGAACGTGCTCCAGCCCCGCAACCTGATCCTGGCCGCCTCGCCCGGCATCGGCCTCGCGACGGCGGGCGACTGGACCGGGATCCCGTGGGGGCTGCTGGCGGCGCTCTGCGCGGGGCTCATACCCGCCGGCTACATCCAATGGCACGTCAAGCGCGGGGCGTGGGGCGACCGTCATGTCGCCGACCGCACCCAGCGCGGGCCGATCTTCCTCGTCATCCTGGGCTCGATCGGCACCGGCGCGGCCCTGATGCTCCTGGGCGGCGCGCCCACGGGCATCCTGGCGACGATGCTCGCCCTCTGGGTCATGACGGTGGGGCTCCTGGCCGTCAACACGGTGTGGAAGATATCGGTGGACGCGGCGGTGGCCTCCGGCGTCGTGGCGCTGCTCGCGGCGGCGCACTCGCCGTGGTGGCTGCTGGCGTACACGCTGGTGGCGGCGGTCTGCTGGTCCCGCGTGGTCCTCACGTACCACACGGTCGCGCAGACGATCGCGGGTACGGCCCTGGGCGCCACGACCGCGGCGGCGTTCCTCTTCGTCTGACGGCACCCGGCCTCGCCCGGCGTCGTCCGTCGCCGCCCGGCGTCGTCCGTCGCCGCCCGGCGTCGTCCGGCGCCGCCCGGTCTCACCCCGCGTCGTCCGGCCCGGCGGGCGTCCGCTCCCCGGCCTCCGGTACGGCGAGCGCCGCCAGATGGCGCAGCGAGCGCACGAGATGGTCCGGGCCGAACGGCGGGAACCGGAGGTACTCCCGGACGGACGGCGCCACCGCCGACCAGTCGTAGGTCAGCGTGACCTCGGTCCGGTCCCGGCCCAGCGGCGCGAGATCGTAACGCCAGCTCCAGCCGCCGAACTCCAGGCGCCCGTCCTCCTTCTCCTGCCCCGTCAGCCAGCCGATCGCGCGCGGCGGGTCGACCACCCGCACCTGGTTGGCCACCCGGTAGTGACGGTCCGGGTGGCCAGGGTGGTACATGCCCATCCGGAAGACCTGCCCCACCTCGGTCAGCGGCGCCCGGTCGGCGGCCTCCCGTACCCAGCCGGTGCCGTCGATCGCGGCATGGGCCGTCGGGTCGGCCAGCACCGCGAACACCGTCGCGGCGGGCGCGGCGACGGTCAGGGTGGCGCTCACGCTGTCCTCGGCCATGGTGTCCACGCTCCTGGTCCCTCCACGTCCCGGGCCTCCCGCCGGGCGCGGGCGGAGGACGTTCCCGGAGTGCGGACGGCGCGGCGCGGCGGAACTCATCGGTCCCCGGGGGTGGAGCGGACTCCACCCCTGTTCGGCAGTGGGCGGGAGTGACCGCGCCGCCCGGTTCCTGGTGTGCTGGTCGTGCTGGTCGTGCTGGTCACACCGGAAACCACCCTCGCACCGCAGGAGCACCGTGTCCCTTCACGAGCGCCCACCCGTCACCACGCCCGCGCCCACGCCCCCGCCCGCTTCCCGGGACACCGGGATCCGGGGTGCGGTCGGACGCCGCCCCCTGCTCTGGTTCTTCGCCGGGGCGATGCTGCTGAGCTGGGTCGCGTGGACCCCGTACATCCTCTCGGAGACGGGGCTCGGCGTCCTGGACCTCCGCTTCCCCGAACTCCTCGGCAGCTCACAGATCCTGGGCGTGCTGCCCGGCGCCTATCTGGGTCCCGTCACGGCGGCGTTCCTCGTCACGGCGGCCACGGAGGGCCGGGAGGGCATCGGGCGGTGGGTCGGCCGGCTGACGAAGTGGCGGGTGAGCTGGCGTTGGTACGCGGGGATCATCCTGGGCGTACCCGCGGCCCTCATTCTCGCCACGCTCCCCCTGTCGGGCGGCGACATCCGGTTCCCCTCGGCGACGGTGGTGGCCGCGTACCTCCCCATGCTGCTCATCCAGATCGTCACGACGGGCCTCTCGGAGGAGCCCGGCTGGCGGGACTTCGCCCTCCCGCGCCTCCAGGACCGGTTCGGCCCCCTGGTCGGCACGCTGATCCTGGGGCCGCTGTGGGGGGTGTGGCACCTGCCGCTGTTCTTCAGCGAGTGGGGCGGCTACCCGCACATCAGCGCGCTCGGCATCGCCGAGTTCGTGCTGGCCGCGACGACCATCAGCCTGGTGATCACCTGG
The DNA here is from genome assembly GCF_042755665.1 of Streptomyces sp. NPDC059142. NCBI lineage: Bacteria > Bacillati > Actinomycetota > Actinomycetes > Kitasatosporales > Streptomycetaceae > Streptomyces > Streptomyces sp. NPDC059142. The sequence continues at coordinate 18,085 of NZ_JBHZDA010000010.1, read as the reverse complement.
GTCTTCAACCGGACCGGCGAGAGCATGCCCATGGCGCTCCTGCTCCACGTGGGCATCAACAGCTTCGCCTCCCTGGCGGCGTCCGACATGTTCCCGACGGTCGACTTCGACCACGGCGGAGCCAGCCGCGTCTCGCTGATCGCCTCCGGCGTGGCGGCCGTCATCCTGCTCATCGCCACCCGGGGCCGCCTGGGCCACCGCCCCAGCGCGGAGACCCCGGCCCCGGACCCGGATCAGCGGCTGCCGAAGGTTCCCGCCTGAACGGCGACGCCCGATCGGCGTCGAGCACGGGGGCCGGCCGCCGCGGCAGCGGAACGGGGGTGACGGTGCGCGGCTGACGCGCCGCGACCGAGCCGCGCCCACCCTGGTTGACAGTGTCCACCTCGCTGCGTAGGTTGACGTTGTCAACCAGGAGGTATTGATCATGTCCACGATCCTCATCACGGGCGGACACTCAGGCATCGGTCTGGCCGCGGCCCGTGAGCTCGCAGCCAGGGGAACCGACCTCGTGCTGGCCGGACGCAGCGCGCAGCGAATGCAGCCGGTCAAGGACGACCTCACGGCGGAGTACGGGGTATCGGTGACCTTGCTGGCGCTCGACACCTCGTCGCTGGCGTCGGTCCGCGGTGCCGCCGCCGAGGTGGCCAGGCTCCGCGAGGCAGGCGAGGTCGGCCCGCTCGCCGCGCTCGTCTGCAACGCCGGGGGCCGTTTCGACGGCGAGGTCACCTACAGTCCCGAGGGCTACGAGACCACGTTCGCCACGAACTACCTCGGGAACTTCCTGCTCGTCGATCTGCTGCTGCCGTATCTGGAAGAGGCGGCCCGCGTCGTGTTCACCGCCAGCGGCACACACGACCGGGACTCGATGGACGGCAGGATGGTGGGTGCCGCGGTCGAGCCGGACGCCGCTCTGCTGGCCCATGACGGCAAGGGCGGCCGCAAGCCGCTCAGCGCCGGTAAGCGCTATGCCACCTCGAAGCTGTGCACGATCATGTACGCCTACGAGCTGGACCGCCGTCTCCGCGGTGCCGGGAGCACGGTGGTCCCGATCGCCTACGACCCGGGTTCCGTGCCGACCACCGGGTTCCTGCGTGACATGCCCAAGGCCGTCCAGTGGATCGCTGCCACCTCGGTGTTCTCATGGCTGACCAAGCGCATCGGTGGTGTCGTCTCCGACGTCGAGTTCTCCGGCGCGTCCCTGGCCGAGCTCGCCTGCTCTCCGGAGTACGGGGACCGCTCCGGTGAGTACTTCCAGGCCAACGACGGAACCTTGTCCTCCGTCCGCTCCGCCCATCTGACCTATGACAGGCGGCGTGCGAAGAAGCTGTGGGAGGACTCCGAGCGGCTCGTCGCGCGGACGGCGGACGCCGACGAAACGGCCAGGGTCCGATGAGCACCGCGCAACGGCTGGTGGCGGCAGCGGCGGAACTTCTCGACGAGGGCGGGCAGGCGGCTGTGACGCTGCGCGCGGTCGGCTCCGCGACCGGGGTCTCGCACAACGCGCCCTACAAACACTTCACGAGCCGCGACGACCTGCTCGCCGCTGTCGCCGCGGCCGACTTCACCGCGATCACCGAGTCCTGGCGGACGATCGGGACATCGTCCCTGGACCCGGTGGAGCGCCTGCTCGACGCGCTCGACGTCGTCATCCGGTTCAGCAGGGACCATCCAGCGCGCTACCGGCTGCTCTTCGGCACGCCCGACGTCGCCGCGCGGGGCGGAACCCTGGGTGAGGCCGCCGAGACGGCGTTGCAGGTGTTCTCCGACATCGTGGTCGACTGCCAGAGGACCGGCGCCCTTCCACCGTCCTCCGGCAGCAACCTCGGGATCATCCTTTTCGCGACGGCCCACGGCCTGATCGACGCCGATGCGAGCGGCCGACTGCGATCCCGGTCCGGCTGGACCGATGTCCGGGCAGGACTGCGGTTCCTGATCGGTCTCCTCCACGGTCAGCCGCCCGGACACACATCGCCCCCCACCACCCGGCCGGACACATCCCCCCAGGAGCCACGAGAGGTATGACCACTACCGAGGTACCGACCTTCTCCATCGCCGAGCGCGACCGCCGCCACGCACTCGCGCGGTCCTTCATGGCCGACGAAGGGCTGGACGCGCTGCTGATATACGGCGAGCACGAGGACGCCGGCCCCGCGCCGGTCGCCTACGACACATGGTTCACCAACAGCCGGCCGGGATCACTCGTCATCCTCCCGCAAGCCGGTGAGCCGATCTCGCTCCTGCCGGGTCCCATGTTCATGATGGACCATCTCGAAGCCTCCCGGCGCGGCGAGAAGATGTGGATCCCGCCGCGCAATCTGCGTGGCACCCGCCATTCCTCCACCATCGTCGAGACGCTGTCCGAACTGGGCCTGCAGAAGGCTGTCATCGGAGTCGTCGGCCTCGGCGCGCACCTGCCGTGGAACCCGGAGGGGATCATCCCGCACGGTCAGTGGAGCCGGGTCCTCGACCGGTTCCCCGAAGCGGAGTTCCGGCCGATCGACCTCGCCTTCGGGCAGCTCATCATGGCTCTGGGCGAAGAGGAGATCGCCGTGCTCCGGCACTCCGCCCAGATCGGTGACGCCATGGTGCGGGCCATGGTCGCGACTGCGGCGCCCGGCGTCCCGGAGAGCCACGTCTACGCGGCGGGCATGGCCGAGGGCTACCGGAACGGCTCGATGCCGCCGTCGATGCACCTGTGGTCCGGTCCGGATGTGATCGCCGCCGGGATCCCGTCCTGGGGACAGCGGCCCGAGGCGCCGCGCATCCTGGCCGAGGGCGATGTCGTCTACGCCGAGGTGTTCTCCAACTTCGGCGGGCGTCACGCCCAGAGCCAGGTCACCATCACCGTCGGCGAGGTGCACGAGGACTTCCACCGCGCCGGCCACGTCGCCCGCGCCGCCTACGACGCGGGGCTGAGCGCCCTGCGCCCTGGCCGTACCTTCGGCGATGTCGTCGAGGCCATGCACGAGCCCATCGACGCCGCCGACGGCTGGCCCTTCCTCATCGCCGTCCACTCGCTCAACCCCGGCCTCTCGGTGGGCAAGGGCCGAGGAGTCTTCAGCACCCTCCCCGGCACCGAGGGATACCCGCGCGTCCTCGACTACCCCGCGTTCCTCACCGAGATGACACTCGTACCGGGCATGAGCTTCGCCTTCGAGCCGAACTACGCCTACAACCGCCACCTCGCCCACCTCGGCGGCACCGTCCTCGTCGGTGAGGACGAACCCGTCGAACTCAACCCCTACTCCGCCCAGCTCCTCGCCGCGGCGGGACACGGCCCCGCCTCATAGCCCCTCCTCGAACCCGAGATCCGTCGTCCCCGGGAGTCGTTCGACCAGATCCGTCGCCCGATTTCACTCGACAGGCGTCTGTCGTGCGGGTGGCCGGTGACGCGGTGCCGCTCCGGCGACGCGTGGCGCATCTTCACGCCTCGCGCCGCCCATCGCCTGGACGGCCGTACTCAGACGACGTCGAACTCGTTGCCCTCGGGGTCCCGCATGGCCGCGGCGTAGAAAGCCATGTCAGGTTCGTCCTTGATCCTCAGGAGGGTGGCGCCGGCTTCGACCAGTCGGTCCACGGCGGCCTGGACCCGCTGCTTGCGGACGTCCAGCGGGACGTCGCGTCCGCCACCGGCCTGCAGGTCGAAGTGCCACCGGTTCTTGGCGGTCTTCGGCTCCGGAACCTTCTGGAACCACACGCGCGGTCCGTTGCCCGCCGGGTCGACAATCGACTCCGGGATGTCGCCGGCCCCGGGCGGCAGTTCCTCCGGGGGGACTCCCATCGCCTTCCAGTAGGCGCGCCACGTGGCGTGCCCGTCCGGCGCGGGCTCGGGCACGTAGCCCAGGGCTCCGGCCCAGAACGCCACCATTCTCCGCGGATCGGAGCAGTCGATCGTCAGGTGCCATGTCGTCTCCATGCCCGGAGCCTCCCAGAAGGGTCTGACAGTCGAACCGTTCCGCACGGCGCGGCGGGCGTGGCCGGTTCAGGCGCTCTGGGCGATCTGGATGAGATTGCCGCAGGTGTCGTCCAGGACCGCGACGGTCACCGGGCCCATTTCCAGGGGTTCCTGGGTGAAGCGCACACCGAGTCCGCGCAGCCGGTCGTACTCCGCCCGTACGTCGTCCACGGCGAAGGACGCGGCCGGGATGCCGTCGTTGACCAGCGCGGTGCGGTACGGGGCCACCGCCGGGTGACCGGAGGGCTCCAGCAGGAGTTCGGTGCCTTCGGGGTTCTCCGGTGAGACCACGGTCAGCCACCGGGCCTCGCCCAGCGGGACGTCGTGCTTCTTCACGAAGCCCAGCACATCGGTGTAGAAGCTCAGGGCCTTGGCCTGGTCGTCGACGAAGACGCTGGTGAGGTGGATCTTCATGGGACGCTCTCTCTCCGGTGGGGTCGGGCCGGGTCATCGGGGCGGTGCGGGGACATTGTCGCGGGCCCGGACCGGTGCGGGCGGCGGGTTCGCGCGGGACACGCGGGCCGGGAGGTGAGTACGGGTGCTCACGCGCGTACGGGCGCTCCGGGAGACCATCGCCTGGTGCCCGACCACACGGCCGATCCGGAGGAACCGTACGTGCTCAGCAGCATCGCCCATCGCCTCGTGCCCGCCTTCGGCCCGCTCACCGTCACCACCGACGCCCGGGACGGGCGCGGGCCGGGGCCGGGGAGCATCGTCGCCGCCAACCACACCAGCCTCTTCGACCCGGCCCTGGTGCTGGCGGCCCTGCGGCGGCTGGGGGTCGAGCCCGTGGTGCTGGCCGCCGCCGGGCTCTGGCGGATCCCTGGGCTCGGGGCGGCGCTCGTACGGGAGGGGTACGTACCGGTGCACCGGCGCGATCCCCGGGCCGGGAACGCGCTGACCGGGGCGCGGGAGGCCCTGCGGGACGGGCGGGTCGTGCTGATCTACGGGGAGGGCGGGCTGCCCGCGCGGGTCGACTCCGGGGAGGCGGCGCCCGAGCGGTTCCGGCCCGGGGTCGCCCGGCTCGCGCGGCAGAGCGGGGCGCCGGTCGTGCCGCTCGGGCAGGCGGGGGCGCGGCGGGTCAGTTCGGGCAGTGCGGGCAAGCAGCTCGCCGGGCTGCTGACCGCGCCCGTACGGCGGCCCGCGCTCCATGTGCACGTCGGGGCGCCCGTCGCGCTGACCGGGGACCCGATCGCCGCCGCCGAGCAGGCCCGCCGGGCGGTGACCGACGCGTGGCGCACGGCGGTGGAGCGGCTGGGCGGACCCGTACCGCCTGCCGGGTAGCGGCGTGATCGGAGGCGCCGGTGGGATGACTCGGCAAGGGCCGCGCGTCTGCCCCCGGTACTGCCCTCAAGACCCTTACGCCGCGCGGGTCATGTCCCGCACAGTGGTGGGCTGGCACATGTCCGTCGCTGAAAGGATCGTCCATGCGCGTTCAGGACCAGGGGAACGACCGGGGTGAAAGCCTCCGGACCGGGGCCGGGCGGGTCGCCGCCCGGTCGACGCCCACGGGCCCGGCGGCGGGACTGCTCGCCCTCCAGCGCTCGGTGGGCAACGCGGCGGTGACGCAGGCGATCGAGGAGGAGCGGCACGAGCACGGCCCCGGCTGCTCGCACGCGGGCCGGTCCGCCCAGCGGCGGATGGACCCCGAGGCGGAACAGGGCGCCGTGCAGCGGCGGGTGTCGCTGGCGGAGGTGACCGGGGCCGGTGGGCTGAGCCTGCCTCCGCGCATCCAGAACAAGGCCGAGCAGGCCTACCAGATGCCGTTCAACCACGTGCGGGTGCACAACGACGAGACCGCGCAGCGGGCCAGCGCCGAGTTCGGCGCCCGCGCCATGACCGTCGAGAACCACATCGTGCTCGGCTCGTCGTCGGTGGACGACGAGACGTGGTTCCACGAACTCGACCACGTACGGCAGCAGTCGAAGGGCAAGGTGGCGGGCTCCGACGACGGTTCGGGGAACAGGGTCTCCAGCCCGGGCGACCCCTTCGAGCTCCAGTCGTCGGACAACGGCCGCCGGGTCGCGCAGGGCGAGAACCCCGACCTCTCGATGCCCGGCATGGCCGGTCACGGGGAGCCGGTGCAGCGGGCGAAGGCCGGGCCCGGCGAGCGGGAGAGCGTGCAGCGGATGCCCACGTCCGGCGGCCGGGTCAGCAAGGCCAAGAAGGGCTCGGGCCAGGCGAAGACCGTGGCACAGGCGATCACGGCGGCTCTCGTGAACAACCACGGCTGGCAGGAGTACGGCGGGGCGCAGAACAAGACCGTGCACCTGCCGGTCGCCTCCGACAGCGCCCCGGAGCACGCGAAGAGCGAGGGCCTCAAGGGCGCCGCGATGAGCAAGATGTACCACGGCACCGGCAACATCAGCGACAAGCGGTCGTTCGCCGACAAGGGCCGTGTGGAGCAGGCTCTGCGCTGGATCTCCACCGTCACCTTCAACTACCTCAACGACCTGAGCAAGCAGCCCGAAGAGGTACAGGCGGGCATCAGCACCACCGACGCCGCCGGGCCGGACGGCACCACCGCGAAGAAGTACGAGCTGTACATCTCCTCGAACAAGAACAGTGCCAACAAGGCGCTCAACGACCTGTACGCGGGCCAGACCAACGCCAGGGCGTTCCTCGCCGCGATCCTGGAGGCGAACGAGCCGAACCTCGCCAGCCGTACCGCGCGCGAGCAGCGGCACGCGCAGAAGCTGGCCAAGCGCATCCTCGGTTCCAAGGACGGCGTGGGGCAGTACGGAGCGGTCCTCCAGGCGCTCGCCGGCCCGGTGAACGTGCCCGCGAACGCCGAGGAGGACGGCCTGCACGCCGAGCGGCGCATCATGGACAGCGCGCCGGAGAAGAGCATCTCCAACGACCAGATCGCGGGCGTCAAGCGGCCCTGCATGGTCTGCTACATGGAGCTGTTCGTCGGCGACGACTCCAAGCGTCCCGGCCCGTTCTGGCCGAGCAAGGCGTCCAACATCGGGCAGGACGACTACACCGTCGCGAACGCCGCGAAGCTGGCCGCGCGCATCCACCAGGCCGCGGTGCAGGGCGGCGGCACGCACGTCACCCTCCGGGTCGACTGCGAGGGTCAGGAACGGGTGGAGACCAAGTACGGCTCCGAATCGGACTCCCCGGCCTCGGGCAGCGACCGGCATTCGAGCCCGGAGGCGATGGACACCAGCGCCTGAGGCGGCGCCCGGCCCCGTACAGCGCGAAGGCCCCCGTACCGGACTCGGTACGGGGGCCCTCCTGTGCGGACCGCCGTCGGCTCAGACGTCGTTCGAGGTCGAGCGGCGGAAGAACTCGATCTCCGCGATCGAGACCTGCTTCTTGTCGCCGGCTCCATACGCCGAGCGGATGATGAAGCGGACGTTGGACACCTCGCCCACCCGGAACTTGCGGCGCTGCGGGCCGCTCATCTGGTCCAGGACGATCTGGCGGGTGAACTTCTTGCCGTCGGCACCCGTGATCACCGCGTCGATCCGGTGCGGCAGCGCGGCCTCCGTCAGGTCGGTCGACCGCGCGGAGATCCCGGAGGTGATCATCAGGTCCAGCAGGCGGGTGGGCTCGGAGAAGCGGGCCTCGATCCACTGGCCCTCGGCGTCCCCGGAGATGCCGGGGCCCCACCACGAGTTGCTGATCTTGTCGAACGCCTTCTGCGGGTCGTGGTCCTTGAAGGACCGCGACGCGGCCATGGAGTCCGGGCTGACCTGGGCGCGCTTGGCGAAGTGGTCGCGGGCCGCGTTCCACGCCGTACCGACGTTGAACAGGGCGAAGATCACGAGCCCCAGCGCGAGCGCCCAGGCGATCCAGCGGAAGATCTGGCCGATGCCGCGCCGCAGCCCCGGACGGTCGCCGGCCCACGGGGCCGGGCGCTCGCCGGCGCCCCACCACATACGGCGCCACCAGGGGCGGGGCGCGTCCGCGACCTCGGTGCGGTCCGTGAGGGACATGGCGCAGCGGCGGCAGAAGTGGCGGTCGGGGCGGTTGCCGGTGGAGCACCAGGGGCACGGGGGGCCGGTCTCGTCGGCCGGTTCCGACCGGGGCGCGTTGACGCGGGGGCGGGCGGCGGCGGGGCGGCCCGGGAGGACCGGTGCCACGTCCGGCGTCGCGACGGGCCCGTTCGGGTCGGCCACGGGCACGAGGAGGGCTCTGGCGCGCGCCGCGTCCTCGGAGGAGGACGAACTCGCCGCCGGGGCCGAGGTGGCCGACGGCGGCTGCTGGGAGCGGGTGGGGATCGTGGGTGTGGTGTCCGGCTCCTCGGTGTCCTGCTCGTCCATGTCCGGTATGTGGTCACGCCGTGCGGGGGCGACCGGCTCCCGGTTCTCCGGCGACCCGTGCTCCGGGTCCCGGTCGTGCGGGGTCCGGTCCTCCGGGGTCCGGTCGCGCGGCTCCTCGGGCTCGGCGCGGGCGGGCTCCGGCGCGGGGGGGGGGGGGGGGGGCGCGCGCCCCCCCCCCCGCCCCCCCCCCCCCCCCCCATGGGCTTAAATAAAATAAAACAGGGCCCCCCCACTATTGTGTGTTTTGATGAG
>NZ_JBHZDA010000010.1:0-9597 GCF_042755665.1 Streptomyces sp. NPDC059142 | reverse complement strand
GCTCGCGGGGGTGCCGGCGCCCCGCCGCGCGGGCGCGGGGGGGGCGGCGGCCGCGCGCCGCGCCCATCCGCTCCCCCGCCCACGCCCCGGACGACCCTGACGACCCGGAAGAGGCGGACGCCCCGGAGGCGGCGGTGCCCGTCGACGCGGTGCCCGTCGACCGTCCCGACGCCGCCTGCGGCGTCCAGTTGAGGACCGCCCCGCAGCCGTCGCAGAACGACTCGCCCGGGTCGGGCCGCGTACCGCACTCGGCGCAGTTGCCGGCCCTGAGCCCGGACTTCCCCGGTTCCTCGGGGCCGGGCGCCGGCGAAGGTGATGGCGAGGAAGAAGTCTTGCTGGTCACCTGTCGGACGTCCTTTCGGCGACGGTCACCTGGACCGTGTAAGGCATATGGGCGGGGCGGGCCGCCGCGACCAGGCGTTCCAGCCGGTGCGCGTCGGCCGGGCCCGGGTTGGGCAGCCGTACGGTGACGTTCAGTGCGGGTCTGTGCTCCCCCGGGACCGCTCCCAGCGGGCGTGCTTCCCAGGTGGCCGCGCCGCTCTCGCTGATCTCCGGCTCCACGCCGAAGACCAGTCGGATCGCCTCCGCCAGCCCGCGCCGCGTGCCGCGGATACGGTGCAAGCGTACGGCCGCGGCGACGGCCGCACGCAGTGCCGCCGTCGTCTCCGGATCGGGGAGGTCGCCCGACGCCAGGGCGGCATCGTAGCTCCCGGTCTCCGCTCCCACCCAACTCCCCAGCCACCGGGCGAAGTCGGCCGGGGCCAGGGACGGGACGAAGTAGGTGTCGAGACAGTCCAGGACGTTGTGGAAGGGGGCCAGCACCTCGTCCAGGCCCCCCACGAAGCGCTGCGCCAGGTCGTCGTCCGCGAAGACGGCGGGGAGCCTCATCCCCAGCGGGGACGACGAGGCCAGACCGTCGATCGAGCCGCGCTCGCTCGTCGTCGCGACGCCGTCGCCGGTCACGACGCGTCGCCGATCACCCGGACACGGTGGTCGAACGAGAAGACCAGCGCGGGCGCCTGGAGGTCGATGCGCTCGGTCGGGTCGCCGCGCTTGCCGCTCAGCGGGTCCGCCGGGTGCAGCAGCACCTCGTCCACCAGCTCGACGCCCGGCACCCGTTGCAGCACCGCGAAGATCTCGCCCGACTGCACCGGACGTCCGAACGGCCAGCCCGTGCCGTGCGCGCCGCCCGTCAGCGGATCGAGGTGGCGGTAGAGCGCGTCGTGCGCCTGCCGGCGCACCCGGTCGGTGTCGGTGCCCCGGAAGGCGTGCACCGTGGCGACGACGGTCACCCCCTGGTAGAACGGCGGGCCGACCGCGAGGCGGGTGCCGATCAGGCGCCGCTCGTCCAGGTAGCGGGTGATCCGCGCCAGCAGGTCGTCGCTCGGCACGAGTTGCTCGAACCGCAGCCGGCCGCCCAGGTCCGAGACGGCCTGAGGCACCACCAGGACCCGTACGGCGTGCGCCCCGTGCTCGTCGGGCTCCGCCTCCAGGCAGGTGATACGGGCCGTCTCGGGCGCGGCGCGCCTGGCCAGTTCCTCGTAGTCCCGCAGCGTGACGGCGCGGTCCTGGGCGCTGAGCGCGATGGGCGCCCGGCGCTTCGCCTCCGCGACGCTCTCGCCGTCGACCCCGCCCCGCGCGGCCTCCCGGTTGATCACGTCGGAGACGTACGGCACGGAGTCGCGCAGCAGCCGGATCGCGCCGCGCGCCACATTGCCCGCCTTGCCGCCGCCCGTGCGGTAGCGCATCGCCCGGATCGGGGCGCCCTTGGGCGGGACGGCGCCGTACTGGCGCAGGGTGCCGTCCGCCTCGCGTACGGACGGGCCGAAGGCGATCTCGCCGGTCGTCGCGTCGAGCGTGAAGTGCCGGTCGTCGGGGCCGGAGGCGGCGAAGTGGCCGACGCTCTCCCAGTCGATCCAGCCGTCGCGCTCGGCGATCTGGAGCAGCAGCGGGGGGACGTCGCCGACGACGGGCGTACGGGCCAGCCGCAGCCGGAGCCCCGGCAGTCCGGTGCCCTCGCCCAGCGCCTCGTCGCGCACCGTCTCGGCGTGCACGACGCCCGTGGTGCCGCCGATGGTGAACGCCTCGGAGGAGCGGATGGTGGGCGAGTTGGTGTAGAACGGCTGGTCCTGGAGCGGCTCCGTGACCCGGCAGCGCAGCCACCCGGCCTCGCGTCGCGCCGTACGGGAGAGGGCGTGACCGCCGGGGACGTGCAGGACGACCTCGCCGGGGCGGTTGAGGCCACCGGTGGTGTCCCGCTCGATCTCGCAGGCCACCCAGCCGTCCGCCGTCCACGCCTCCCAGACCAGCGGGGGCTGGCGGGGGTCGACACCGACACCGTCCACCTGGCTGTCGAGTTCGATGACGACCGCGCACTCCGGTACGGCGGCGCTGAGCCCGAACAGCACGCGGTCGCCGGGGCGCGGGGACTCCCCGAAGCAGTGCACGTCGTTGGACTCGGCGAGGTCCGAGGTGCGTTCGACCGGCTGGTCGCCCTCGCGCTGGGTCACGAGGTACGACAGCTCACAGGGGACCACGGTCAGTTCGCGCTCCGTGGCGAAGACGACCGAGTCGTCGTCGTGGGCGCGGGACGAGGCGACCTCGGTGCCCGTCGTCACGATCAGCGGCTGCGGCTGCGGCGCCGACAGCCAGAACGTGACGTCGGCGCGTGCCGCGGACGGCGGGAAGAGGGTGATCCCGATGAGGTCGAGGAACGCGAGGTGGTTCTTCTCGGGGACCCGGTTCAGCCGGTACACGATCTGGTCGGCCATGTGCGCGACCGTCTCGACGAGGGTCACACCCGGGTCCGAGACGTTGTGGTCGGTCCACTCGGGGGCGCGCTGCTGGATGTACCGCTTGGCGTCGTCCACGAACTGCTGGAAGCGGCGGTCGTCGAGGTTGGGTGAGGGGAGGGCCATCAGCGGTCGTTTCCAATGTGTGCGTCGGACGGGCCGGACCCCTCGGGTCCGTCGTGGGAGGGGATGACATAGAACGGGAAGACCAGGCTGCGCGGGTTGTTGGTGCCGCGGATCGCGTAGCGCACGTCGATGAAGAGCACGCCGTCGTCGTCCCCGGCGGTCACCGTCACGTCCTCCACGTCGATGCGCGGTTCCCAGCGGTCGAGGCTGGAGTACACCTCGTGCTGGATCCGGCCGGCGGTGGCCTCGTTGACCGGGGCGAAGACCATGTCGTGGATGGCGCAGCCGAACTCGGGCCGCATCGGGCGCTCGCCCGGCGCGGTGGCGAGGACGAGCCGGATGGCCTCCTCGACCTCGCGCTCCCCGCTGACCATGGCGATGCCACCGGTGGGGCTGATGCGCATCGGGAAGGCCCAGCCGGAGCCGACGAACTGTTCGGCCATCAGACACCTCCTACGGTCAGGATCGGCTTCATCTTGGAGGTGACCAGGGGCGCGTTCAGACCGATGCTGATGGCGGAGCCGATCGTGACGGCCATCGGGGAGTTCACGGTCACCGCGGCCGTGCCGAGGAGGGACAGCGCGGTGCCCCTGATGTTGAGCGGGCCGCCGGACATGATGCTCATCAGCCCGCCGCTCTTGATCGACATGGTCCCGCCCGCCGTCAGGGACAGATTGGTGCCCGCCTTGACGGACACCGACGTGGATCCCTTGATGGTCACCTTTCCCGAACTGTCCACGACGATCTCGGTCTTCGTGCGGTCCAGGTTGATGGTGAGCCTGTCGTTGCCGGTGGCGAGCCGCACCCCGCGCTTCTTGCCCGTGCTCTGGTCGAGCAGGTCGAGCCGGTTGTTGCTGCGGTCGGCCAGGGTGCGCCGGGTGACCTTGCCGCGCGTCGCGTCGTACACCGGCTCCGCGACGGGGCCGGGCTTGTCCTCGCCGTTGTAGAGGCCGCCGATCACGAAGGGGTGGTCGAGGGCGCCGCGGTCGAACGCGACCAGGACCTCGTCGTTGACGTCCGGGCCGATGATTCCACCGCCCTTCACCCCGCCGAACTGGACCGTGCGGACCCAGTCGGTGGTGTACGTGTCGTCCAGCCACGGGAACTTCAGCTTGACGCGCCCCTGCTTGAGCGGGTCCTTGATGTTGGTGACCAGGGCGTTGGCGACGCTCGGTATCAGGGACGTGTTCCCGCCGCCCGCTCCCCCGCCGGAGGTGAGCCCGTACAGCGAGCGCCACTGGCGCCCGGTGACGGTCAGGTGCGTCAGGTAGTGCTCCTGGTCGCCGAAGGTGTGGCGGGCTCCGGTGACCGTGTACTTGCCCTCGAAGGGCTCGCCCACGTCCGCGAGGGTGACCGGGATCCCGGGACGCAGCTCGGGGTTGCCGCGCGCCATGACGTCCACCTCGGCGAAGGAGGAGGTGACGTCGTCGGAGAGCGACTTGGCCGCCTTGTCGGTCTCCGCCTTGCTGTCGTAGGGCTGGTCCGTCGCGACGCGCCGGGCCGCGCCGAAGCGTGACGTGACCTCGGCCGGGGTCGTACCGATCTGGAAGCCGTCGTTCTTCAGGGCAGGAGCCGTGCTCACCTCCGCCCTCTTGCCCTTGACGTCCCAGCCGCGGACCTCGACCTCGGCGACCTGGTCGGCCGAGGTGACGGCCGACCGGCAGCGCAGGATCTCCACCCCGCCCGCCAGGACGAACGGGCTCTTGTCGCTGGGGGTGCTCACCGCGGGGGCGGAGGCGGCCGGCTTCCTCTTGACGAACTGGAGCTTGCCGTCCGAGTCGATGTACATCACCATCTCGGCCTCGTCCGCGAGCCGCTGGACGAACTCCCAGTCCGTGACGTTGGGCTGGCTGATGAACTCGTACTTGGCGCCGGAGGACTCGACCTTGCCGAGCGGGACATTGCTCTTGCGGGCCAGTTCCTTCGCGATGTCGCTGGCGGACTTGTTGAAGTACGCCTTCACCCGCCGGTGCCGGAACATGCGGTGGCCCTTGTCGTAGCCACGGATGACCGTGAACGTGCCGGAGGCGTCGTAGTCCGTCTCCAGGGCGGTGATCTCAGCGGTGATCAGCGGGTTCTGCGCGCCGTCGCCGTCCGTGACGGGTGCGATGACCACCCGTTCGCCGATCTTGGCGTTCAGGTCGCCGAGGAGCTTCCTCTTCTGGTCGCGGAAGGTGAGCTGGAAGGCGCCCGGCACCCCGGCGCCGAAGTCGACCCAGCCGCCGACCAGTTGCTTGTCCTCGGGAGCCCTGAGCTTCCTGCCCGCGATCTTCACGTAGAGGATCGAGGAGAAACCGATCTCGGGCATCAGGCTTCCTCCTCCTCGCCCGCCGGAAGCATCAGTTCGGTGCCGGGCACCAGCACCGACGGATCGTCGATGCCGTTGGCCTCGGCGATCGTGCGCCACGCGGTGGCGTCGCCGTACTCCCGCCAGGCGAGGGACTGGAGCGTGTCCCCCGCCACCGACCGGTGCACCCGCCGGGAGGTGAGCGCGCCCGAGGTGGGGTTCTGGCCGAGGGTGTCGCTCGGGATCTCGTGCAGGCTCACCTGACAGGTGGCGCGGATCGGCATCCCCGTGGTGTTGAAGAGAGTGTACGAGGCTTCCACCGAACTCACGTACGCGTTGAAACGGGCGGTGGAGAAGGCGCCCCACTCGAAGATCACCCAGGGTGTGGAGGGCTGCTTCGCCGCGATGCTGGCGGTGGTCGTCTCGCAGCAGGAGAAGAGCGATTCGACCTTCTTGCGCACGTCGTTGCTGTCCGGGTCGTCCGAGCGGTCGAGGAAGATCTCCACCGTCATCTCGCGGGGCTCGGGCCCCATGAACTCCGGGACCGCGCCGTCGCGTACGGCGGCCGTGGGCGTGGTCTTCCAGTTCGCCCGCCGGGTCAGCGAGAGCTGCGACGGGTTGAAGTCGAAGTCGAACGTCTTCATCAGCGCACCGGGCTTGGTGCTGCTGCCGATCGGCGGCTGATGGATGGCGAGCGTCGCCCGTACCAGGCTGTCACCGATACCGAAGCTGCTGAGGTCCATCGGTTAACCCTCTCCCCCGGCTTCGGTGAAGCCGTGATGCGCGATCTCCAGCACCTCGGTCGCCACGGCGGGGCTGTTCGGGTCGAAGGACGGCCCGCGCCAGCTCACCGGGAGGACGTCGAGGAGCCCCCACTGGGCGACGATCGACCCGTTGGCGCGCAGGGCGACGATCTGCGCGGTGGGCCGGGTCACGCCGGTGGTGACGGAGGAGATCCAGGCCGCGACCTTCGACGTCTCCGGGCGCAGCGGGCGCGTCAGCGTGATGTTGGAGTAGCTGATACGGGTCGGCAACTGCCAGACGAAGCCGTTGTTGCCGCCCTCCTGCCGCTGCTCGATCTCGACCTGGGAGGAGAGGCCGTCGCAGCCGTTGAACGTGCCCAGGCTCTCACCGTCGATCGAGAGGTGGAAGAAGATGGTGGTGCCGGGATCGAGCTCCTGGGACATCCAGTGGGCCTTCCTGCGGTACGCGTGCGGGAGCGGGTCGGTGGGGGTGGGTCAGGACGTCAGTGGCGTGGGTCGCGCAGCTTCCCGACCCGCTCACGGTCCTGCCGCAGTTCGGTACGGAGCAGCCGGGTCAGCGGCCCGATCAGACGGTGGACCAGCTCGGCCATCTGGTCCTCCTTCAGCTCACGGGGCTTGAACTGGCTGGTCACGGAGGGCGGCGGAAGCGCGCTCTTCGAGGACTCCGCCTCCGAGGACACGCTGTGCCGCGTCGTCCCCCGGCCGGCGAACCCGCCGCCCTGCCCACGGGACCCGCCGCCGCGTCCCCCGACGTCCCGCTGTACGGCGACGGAGGTGGCGCGGCGCGGCGCGGACGGCGCGGCGACCGGGGTCGGCCGCAGAACGGACTGCGGGACGGGCGGGGTCGCCACGGACGGGGTCGCGGCGGCCCGCTGCACCGGGAGGTCCACCGGCGGCCGGGGCGCGGCGGGGGCGAGGGACACGACGCGGTGGGGCTCGGACGGGGCGCCGCCCGAGAGAGGGGCGCCACCCGAGAGAGGGGCGCCACCCGAGAGAGGGGCGCCACCCGAGAAGGGGGCGCCGCCGGTGGCGGGCGCGCCGGGGGCCGGGGCGCCGGGGGCGCTCATCACCGGCGTACGGACGAATCCGCCGGGGGCGGCGGGCGCCGGCGCGGACGCCGGAGCCGGTCCCGGGACGGCGCGCTGCACGACGGGGAAGGCCGGGGCCACGCCCGTGAACTTCATTCCGTCCGTGCTCAGTTGTACGGGCGGTCCGTCCGGCGCGGCGGCGGACGCCTGGGGCGCGGGAGAGGGGCGTACGGGGGCCGGGGCGTGCGGGGTGCCGCCGGTTCCGGTGGCCGGGTGGTGCGCGGAGCGCTGGACGGGGGTGTGCCCCCCGGGGTGCGCGGGGCGCGGGGCGGCGGCGCGCTGTACGACCGGCTGCCCGGCGGGCTGGACGGTGGCCGACTTCATGGGGGCGCGCTGGACGGTGCCACCGGCCGCCGGGCCGGCCGGGCCTGACGGACCGGAGGCGCCGGAGGCGCCCGACGGTGCGGTACGGCGCAGCGGAACGGCGGTCGGGGCGGCGGGCACGGCCGGTGCCGGGGAGACCGGCGAGGCGGGGGCCACCGGAGCCGAGGAGGTCAGCGGCCCGGAGCGGGGCTGCGCGGCCAGCAGCGGCCGGGCGGCGGCGCCGGGACCCGAGGCGGGGGCCTGGACCGGGGCCGGTGCCGCAGGCGCGCCGCCGGGCGCGGCGGCACGCTGTACCGCCGCGCGCTGTACGGGAGCCGCGTGGCCGCCGGAACCCGTCGCGGGGGCCATGGCCCGCTGGACCGGAGCGGCGGAGCGACCGGAGGCGGGCGCGGGCGCCGGGGAGGAGACCGGCGAAGAACCGGAGGCGGAGGCGGAACCGGAACCCGAGGCGGAGGCCGCGGGCAGCCTGCGCAGCGGCGTCCCGGCCGGACGCGGGGCCGCGGGCGCGGTACGGGAGACGGGGGCCGCGGCGGAGGAACGCGCCGTCATCACCGGCGGCGCGGAGCCCACCAGCGGAGCGGCGGGCGCGGGGCCCGGCCGGAGGACCGACGGGGGCTGCGCCGACGCGGTGGTGACGGCGGGCGCGCCCTGCGACGGCGCCCGCTGCACGGTGGGCGCGGACGGAGTGGAAGCCCCGGACGGTGCGGACGGACCGGCCGGCGTGGCGGGAGGCGGCGCCACCGGCAGCGTGGACGGCGCGGGCGCACCGCTCGCGGGAGCGGGCGGCGGGACGGGCACGGCCACGGGAACCGCGGGCCCCGTCGCGGGACCCGCCGGACGCGACGGACCCGTGGGACCGGCCGGACCGGAACGGGGAACGGAGGCCGGAGCCGGACCGGAGGACCGGGCAGGGGTGTGCGCGGCGCTCCGCTGCACCGACGGGGCGCCCGTCGGCCCGCCGGACGGGCCGGCCGGACCGGAGGCGCGCTGGACGGGGGCCGCCGGAACCGAGGGACCGATGGGCGCGGCCAGACCGGGGCGGGCCACCGGTGCCGGTCCTGCCGGTGCCGGGCTCGTGCGCGGCGCGCCCGCGTCACCGGTGGACGGGGCGGCGGGGCGCCGTACGGACGACGGCCCCGCGCCCTGTCCCCCCGTGGGGGCGCCGGGCGCGACGGAGCGTTGCACGGGCGCGGCGCCACCACCGGAACCGGCGACCGGCGGCACGGGGCCCGGTCCGCCGGTGGACGCGTCGGGGGCCGCGAGCCGCTGCACCGGCGGGGTGCCGCCGGCCGCGGGGCGCGGGGTTCCGCCGGAGGTGCGCGGGCCGGGCGCGGCGGGAGCCGGTCCGCCCGCGGCGGGACGGACCGGGGCCACGGGGCCCGGCGTACCGGCACCCGTACCCGTACCGGAGGCCGGGGCCGGTCCGGTGCCGGAGGAACCGGACGCGCCGGGAGCGGTGAGCCGCTGCGCGGACGGCCGGGCGGGCGGCGGGGTCGCGGGACCGCCGGACGGCTTCCGCGGAGCGCGCTGCACGATCGGCGGCCGTCCCGCACCGGGCGTACCGGAGACGGGGGCGCCCAGCAGGGAGCGGCGCGGCGGCGTCGGTGCCGAACCCGGGCCCGAGGAAGAGGAAGAGGAGGAGGAAGGAGAGGAAGAAGAAGAGGAGGCCGGGGGCGCCGGGGACGACGCCGGGGGGACGGCCGGGCCCGCGCTGGGCGCGCCCAGCGCGGTCGGACGGCTGCCGGGGCCACGGGGCGCGACGCTGCGCTGCACGGGCGCCGGAGCGACCGGAAGTGCGGGCTCCGCCGACGGCGTGGACCGTGCGGCGGGGCCGCCACCGGCGGGGGCCGGGGGCGCCGGAGGCGTCGCGGGGGCCGGAGGCGTCGGTGCGGCTGTGGGCTTCGGGGCGGCCGGCGGCGTGGCCGGGCCCGTGGCACCTCGCGGACCTGTCGGCCGGGGCCCGGGGCCCTGCGGGACGACCGGGGCCGAACCACCGCCCGTACCGCTGCCCGAGTCGCCCTCGGGCCCGCCGCCGGGCCGCTTCGCACCGGGCGCGACGGCGCGCTGCACCGGGGCGGCGGGAGCGGGGGACGGCGAGGAAGGCGCGGGCGCGTGCGGCGGCCCCGCGACCGGGAGCGCCGGGGAGGCGGGCGCGGCCGGAGGAGCCGTCACGGGGACGGCGGCCGGGCTCGTCCGGGAGGCGTGCGACGGCGCGG
>NZ_JBHZDA010000009.1:71497-124864 GCF_042755665.1 Streptomyces sp. NPDC059142 | reverse complement strand
ACCCCAAGGACTTCTCCCAGTACGCGAAGCAGACCGCGGCAACCGGCATCTGGAACGCCTGAACGCATCCAGCCGGGCCGCCGGTCAGGCTGCCCGGCTGGACCCGGCGGGCAACCTCACCAAGTCGGCGCTGCCCAACACCGAGACCGAGGACCGCGCCTACGACCGCGCGGGCCGCCTCACCGCCGTCACCTCCACCAAAGCTGCGGCCACGGTCACCAAGACCGCACTCACCCTCTCCGCGGCGGGCCTGCCCCGCCGCGTCGACGTCACCCGGGCCAACGTCGGCACAGGCGGCTACGACCTCACCTACGACGCGGCGCGGCCGGCCGCCTCACCTCCGGCTGCTACCCGCAGCCCTGGGCCACCGGCTGCGCCGCGAGCCGCACCACGTCCTACACCTACGACAAGGTCGGCAACCGACTGACCTCCACCCTGGGCACCGCCTCGACCAGCTACGCCTACGACGCGGCCGACCAGCTCACCACAGCCACCACCGGCACCACGGTCACCGCCTACGGCTACGACACCGAAGGCAACCAGACCAAGGCCGGCGCCGACAGCTACACCTACGACCTGGCCGGACAGACCTCCGCGGCCACCGTCGCGGGCGTCGGCTACACCTACGACCACGACGCGAGCGGCAACCAGGTCGCCACGTCCCAGGGCAGCGCGGTCACCAGCCGCACCCAGTGGGACCCCAACGCCCCCCTGCCGATCCTGGCCACCGAATACGACAGCGCCTGGGCCATCAAACAGTCCTACCGCTACGACCCGCTCGGACAGCCCACCGCCACCAAGACCGGCGCCGGGGCGCTTTTCTACTATCACCACGACACTCAGGGCTCCCCGGTCGACGTCACAGGCAGCACCGGCACCCTCCACCAGCGCTGGGCCTACGACCCGTACGGCACCCGCGTCCTCAACACCACCACCAGCGGCGCCCCCGCCAGCACCCCCTCTTACACCGGCGCCCGCTACGAGACCACCACCGGCAACCTCGACCTGCACGCCCGCCAGTACAACACCGCCACCGGCCGCTTCACCCGGCCCGACCCGGCGAACCGCGACCAGTCGGCTCCGTACGTCTCGCCCTACACCTACGCCGACAACGTCCCCACCCTCTTCACCGACCCCAGCGGACTGACCCCCGCCGACCCGAACGACCGGGTCGACAGCTCCGGTGAAGCACTCGGCATATTCGGTGACGCATTCGTCGACGTTCTCAAGTCGCCCTTCGTGTTCCTCGGGGACGCACAGATGCCCAGCGGCACCTGGGCTTACTTCTACGTGGACGACGGGATAGGGCTCCGCCAGTCTGTTGGGCTCGCCGTGGAGCAAGGAAAGAAGATCAAGCCCTCGGAGATCGTTGCTCCGGGCAGGACACTCCCGAACTACACGGTGGCTCCGGGCCATGACCTCCGGATGATGAACGGATCGATCACAGTGAGCAAGGACACTCTGCGCAGTCAGATCCTCAAACCCAATATGGGCCCAGTGCATCTGGCGATCTGCCGGAAACACTGCGATCCACGGCGCTGAGGGACAACGAATGAGCTACTACCCTGACCTGACTCCGTACACCTACGACGACATGCAGGAGGAGATGCTCAACGTCGGCTGGCTGGCCCCGCAGCACGGCTTTCGCAGGGGGATCGTGGACGAGCGTGTGGTCGACGCGTTGAGGGTTCTCAGCGCCACCTATGACAACCAGATGCGTGGCGTCCACCACTGTGAGTTCTGTGACAGCGACCGGCCTGTTGTACTCGGCGGGCCCGCCATGGACACCGAGGTGTGGCTCGGATCGGCGGAGATCCGGGTGCGAGGGGCCGATGGGACGCTCTACACGGCGCCGAACCTGGTGATCCACTACATAACGGAACACCGTTACTGCCCACCCGAGGAGTTCTGCCGCGCAGCGGTCAGGACGGTCGGGATCGAAACAGTCGGAGAGCTGTCGCTGGCCGATTGAGTGGCGCGGGCCCATGGCCTCCGGTAGTTGTGGGAGGTCATGGGCCTCTACCGCCTCCATTGGTCAAGCTCTCGGTTGACAGCGTGACGCGGAGCCCAATGTGGTTGCTGCGAAGACATCTGCGCAGTCCAGGGACTTCGTACACCTTGTCGGCCTGGAGTTTGGGGGAGCTCGTGGTGCCAGCCGTTTTCGAGGGCGTGCGTGTCTCGTGTGGAGGCCAGCCACCATGGGCTTCAGCCCCTGGCTGTCATGGGTGTTGGCCGCAGAAACACCGATGACCAAGGGCCCTCTGTTCGCGTCCGACGTGCATCTTGGAAGCCCGGCTTGCCCCGGTCCACGGGCGACGGAGCTGTAAGTTTTACCCCCCCTTTCTTTCGCCCGTACGTGCGCGGAGTCGAGGACCGTGCGGGAGAGGTAGATCAGGCCGCACTCGTCGATCCGCCTCGTGCACCCGGCCCCCAGACATTGGCCTACGGCTGTAACGCCCGCCAGGCGCATCCACTGACCAGCACGTAGCCGATCGCGGCCAACAGCGTTTCATCAGGCGCGAAGGGTGATGTCCGCTTTCGTCTTGAGACGGGGGCGGATGGTGTGGCCGAAGCCCATTGGCGTCCTACGTGGTTGATACCTGCCCTATTGCTCGGTCCAGTTCTATCTCGATGACGACGCGCTCGGGGCCCGGGGCCGGAGTGCCTCCGTATCGCTCCCCGTAGCGGGCCACGGCGTCAGCGATCAGTTCCGGGTCGGTGCGGACGAGGGCGATGCCCTCCATCGTTGCCCAGCGTCCCCAGTGCACCTGACACACCGCGACTCGGGCGGACTGCGCGGTCGAGATGCTGGAGACCTTCGCGCTCGACTTGCGGGTGATGACTCGGGCCAGGCCGGCCTCCAGGTCATACGTCACACCGACCGGAACCACGTGGGGTGTGCCGTCGGGGCGCAGTGTCGTCAGGGTGCACAGGTGGGGCTCTTGCCAGAAGGCGTAGTACTCGGGGCTGGGGTTAGTACTGCAACCGCATCTGGGGATTGTGGCCGTGGCTTCGTTGATCTCGAGGAACAGCATTTGTTGATGGTTTCCGGAGGCAGTTAGGACTTGTCCGGTCGATCAATAGGTGCGTCAATGAGCGCTTTCCAAGCTGGTGACAATGACCGCGAGTTGGACGGGTCTGCGCAACGACGAAACTCCTGGTAGACGGGTTCTCGACCAAGACCACCCGTGTCTGCCAGGAGCTTCGCGTGCTTGTCTACCCGTCGGCGATTGATCTGTCCAGCCGCACCCTGCGGTTCCTGACCGGGCGGCTGAAGGACAGGCGGCGGGAGATCGGGACGCATTGGCGACGCCTTCCTGCCTCGCGACAGGCCCTGCTCACCCTGGCCCATCTTCGAGGCGGCGACACCTACGCCCAGCTGGCCGCCGGGTTCGGCGTCGGGATCGCGACCGTCTACCGCTACATACGTGAAGCCGTCGAGGTCCTGGCCAGCCTTGCCCCGTCCCTGGACGAGACGATGCGGACGATCCGGGAGAGGGCATTCGTCATCCTCGACGGCACCCTGCTGCCGATCGACCGCATCGCCGCCGACACCCCGTACTGCTCCGGGAAGCACAAGCGGCACGGTATAAACGTCCAAGTCCTCACCGATCCGTTGGGACGGCTGCTCTGGGTCTCTCCGGCGCTGCCCGGCTCGACCCACGACCTGACCGCCGCACGACATCAGGGGATCATCGGAGCGCTAACCGAAGCAGGACTCAAATGTTGGGCGGACAAGGCTTACCAAGGCGCTGGCGGGCCCGTTCGGGTCCCGTTTCGAGGCCCGCGCCTCAAGCGGTGGCAGCGTCGCCACAACAGCACCCACGCCAAGATCCGCTGCCTCGGCGAACAGGCCATGGCCACCCTGAAGGGCTGGCGCCTCCTGCGGAAGCTCCGCTGCAGCACCAACCGCATCACCCGCGATCGTCCAAGCCGTCCTCGTCCTTCACCGCGCGTCGGCGTGAGATTGGAAAAGGCTCAGTAGATGCTGCAGACCATAGGGGGTCGCATCCCCGGCATGCTCAGCGAGCGTCCAGCAGTTCTTGCGCGGCAGGTCTGACAGCAGCTCGAGCACGAACGCCCGTGCCCGGCGCCGGGGTTCCACCCGGACGAACCGTCCCGCGATACGGCCCATCAGGACCTCGAACATCTCCTGCCAGCGACCAGGATCTATGCTGTGACCTGCGGCCACCGTCTGATCTTCTGTCTTCACACACCGATGATCGCCGGTGGCCGCACCTGTTCCCGGACTAGCCTCGACCAGCAAGACCGCGATCTACAACTGGAGTACTAGAACCGGCGCCCTCGCCGTCACCCGATCGGTGGCCGTTCTGAAGAAGCTCAGTGAGAACGGCGCATTCTAAGGAATGGTGTACAGGAGAGTTCCGCGATCAGTGGTGACTAGCGCTATTTCAGTTCCGTCCAATTTTAGCGCAATTATCTTAATTTCGGAGTTCATCGTGATCGCGTATATTTCCTTGCACCGGCTGTCCGTGACAGTAACAGTCGCCGGATTATCGGGCATCCTGGACTCCACCCTCGCCTGTCGCGCGCTGCTCGAACTGAAATGAGGCCTGTTGCCTGCAAAACCACATGCAGTATAAAATCGCTCAATTGCACGCTCGTTGACCTCTCCCTCATGGACAGTAAAGGCTGCCTCCTTGCCTTCGTTCTGCCCTAGATCACGCAGAGCTGTTTGAGCTTCTCGATCTGCAATCAAGGTAGGAGGTACCAATTCGCGATAGCGATGTTGAAGTAAAAGATTATAGTAATGTTCGGTTGCTGGCTCGGGGTTTTCGTACATCACTTTCAAGGAATTGTTAGTGATGTTCGCCACGCCTACGACGTCCAACCGTGCAGTTGCAGTTATATTGGCTACAATGAGCGTTACGCCATCAGTGCGCTCTCCCAGAAAGTAAGAACAACAATCGGCGGGGAATCGAATATTAAATGACTCCTTCGCTGTCTCGATGTCCAGCTGTTTCCCCGTCTTGGTGTTCCACTGTCGCACGATGCCGTCACTGCTGACCGTGACAAGGGTGTCTTTCGGTCCGAATGCCATCTCTGTGACTTCGCCTGTGTCTATGGCGATGTGAAAGTTGCTCTCTGTTTTGTCGACCAGGAGGGTGGCTGCGACGAGGGCGGTTGCGATGGCGGCGATCTGGAGGCTGCGTCGCCGGAGCGTGCGGGGATGCGGCGTGGGCGTGCGGGTCTGCGCCAGGGACTGGCTCGCGAGGCGTTCCTGAAGTCGGATATGGCGGAACTGGTACAGGCCGCCGGATTGGCGCAGGAGTTGCCGGTTCCGTGCGTCATCCAGAAAATGGACGAAGCTCCAGGGGAGCTGGCCCTTTATCGCGAGGGTGATTCGGAGCAGGGTGAACCGCGTCCAGGCTCGCGGGAAGAGCATCAGGATTGCAAAGATGCTACCGACCAGAATGGGTATGCCGATTAACGGCCGGAGTTCGCTATATCTCTCGGAAAGTTTCTGCAGCGTCAGAGTGTCGACCGTCGAGGATAGGCCCGATGTCACATGAAATGCCCAAAATGCTACATATTCGGCTGCCATGTCGAGGATCGGCAGCGCAAGCATGATAGTCGCCAGTACGGCGCCGGGCAGGGCGGCTGCCGTCAGGGTTGAATTCCGGTCCTGCCGGATCAGCTCGCTGGGGTTGGTGCGGGTGGAGCGTTCAGGTGAGGTGTTGAGCCAGTTGTGGCTGGCGAAGGCCAGGCCGAGGGCGATGGAGGCGCCTGCGGCGTACACAATGGCTTTATAGAAATCCAGCTGTGTCTTCGGGGGCCAGCCGCCGTCATCGAGATGATCGAGGTAGATGACTACAGATGCGATACCGAGTCCCGTTGCCGCCAGGAGGGATATCAGTGCGAATCCGGTGCGGAAGCCGCCGCGGAGCCGGTGCAGTGATCCGCGTAGGGCAACCGATATGCGGCCCGGCCGCTGGTCCGGTGCCGCGTACCAGGTGAGTATGGTGAGCGCCCCGGCAATCACACCCACCACAACATATTCCAACACCGACCAGTGCGCGTTGACACCCTTGCCGCCCAACGGAGTGAGGAGCATGACGGCCAGGCCGGTCGCGATGCCGATGAGGAGTCCGCTCCAGCGGGAGAAGAGGCGGGGGCTCATGAGCCACCAGGCGAGGTCGCGTTCGCGGTGCTGGTGGAGGTAGGTGGCGAGGAATGTCAGGTATTTCTCGGCCTTCTGAGCGTTCTCCTCCCATGTGCTGTCCGCCTGCTGGGGCAGGGTGCCGGGTGGGGGTGCGTAGGCGGCGCGGATGGTGTGGTCGACGAGGTGGTCCTCGATGGCGTGCCGGCTTTCGAAGCCGAGGAGTTCGCGAGGATCGCGGTCGCAGTTGCGGTAGACGCCACGTGCCAGGGAGAGGGCCAACGGGGTGGAGAGCGCGGTGGCCGCCGGGCTGTCGGGCCGCTGGCGCAGGTCGGTGTAGACGGGTTCCCAGTCCACGCCCTGGGGCCAGTTGACGTCGGTCAGGTAGGCGATGATGTCGGGCACGGACACCGGGGCGACCTCAACGACCGGCGCCATGCGCAACAGAGGGGAGCCGCCCTCGATCACGTCCTGGTACTCCACCGACCGGCAGGTCACCACGACGCCGCGCCCATCGCCACATGCTTCGTTGAGGCCGCGTACGGCGTTGCGGCGGGCTGGTTCGGGCATTTCGTCGAGTCCGTCCAGGACCGGCAGCAGCTTCCGCCGCTCCAGCAGATGACGCGGGATCTGAGGGTGTCCGCCGTAGTAGGAGGTCGCCAGGCTGCCGACGATGAAGTCGTCCAGTGACTCGAGGACCGGGTCCCAGCCGGAGACAGACAGCAAAACCGGCACAGGCGCGCCCGGGGTACGGTCGGCCAGCAGGCCGAGGGTGAGCATGATGGCCAGGACCGTCTTGCCGGCCCCCGGCTCTCCCAGGACCACCAGCCGACCGCTGGGAACCTGCCGGAAGCCCACCGCCAGCTGCGACGCGGCATGGTCGAAGCTCCCCTCCAAACGGCCGTCCAGGGAGAGCCGCCTGACGCGCCCGACACGAGGTCCCACGACCGACTCGGGCGGCACGCTCACCGGCCGCCCCGTACCGGCCCAGGACAACGGGATCACCGCCGGATCCCGCAACTGCCGCGCTTCGACCTCCTCCGACCACTGCTCCCACACCGTGACCGCCAGCTGATCGGCGGCCTCGGCCGCGTCCGGCGGAGGCGGTGGCGCGGGAAGGAACTGAGCGAGGGCCGCCACGAGCGATCCCAGGCCGGCGAACATGCTCACAACGCCTACCAGATCAATCTGGTCTGGTTTGCTGGATGTGAACAGCCAGCAGGCCAACAGGAGCGAGAAAAGGGAAGACGAGACAAACAGGATGAGGCGAAGTCGCCGCCGCCGCACATGCTCAGGAAGACGCATCACCCGTAACACAATGTCGCTACTCCGTCACAGATCTTTGGCTCTTCTGACTTTCTTGACTTATCCTTTACAGTTCTGGGGTGCCAGGCTGAGCACGAGTTGCGCGGAGGACGTGGCCGATGCTCACAACAAGTCCCCCCGTATTCGATGGGGACTTGACATGGTCGGAGGTCCTGGAAACGGCGCGCGCCATGGTCCGCTGTCTAGTAGGGCTTTGTCAGGTGGTGTCGTAGGGCTGCCATGGGGTGGGTTGTCGGCAGGTGGGGCAGGTCCCGGTCCAGGTGGCTGACAGGTGTTGGAGGAGGGCCAGGGCCTGGTGGAGGGTCAGGCCCTGGCAGGGGCTGTTGGGCAGGACCTCTGTTCGGTCAGGAAGAGGTGGGCGGCGGTGACGAGGGTGACGTGGCGGTGCCGGCCGGTGAATGAGCGGCCCTTGAAGTGGTCGAGTCCCAGGGTGGTCTTCAGCTCGCGGTAGTCGTGCTCGATGCGCCAGCGCAGTTTCGCGAGCCGGACCAGGTCACGGGCGGGGATGTCGGCCGGGAGGTTGGAGATCCAGTACGTGACCGGCTCGTTCTCCCCTTCGGGCCATTGGGCGATCAGCCACCGCGGTGCGATGACACCGTCCGGGGCGGGTTTCGGGCGGCGGCCGGTGAGACGGGCACGCAGGAAGACGAAGCGGGCGGACATGGCGGCTTTCGAGCCTTTGCGCCAGGTGACCGTGACTGTCGTGTCGCGTCCTGCGGCCAGGGCGTGTTCACGCAGGCTGACCGGGCGGGTGCGGTAGCGGGGCAGCGGATGCGGTCCGCGCCCGCTGTGGGGCGGCTGGTGCGGCACGGCCGGCTCGGTGTGGGCGGTCATTTCGCCCTTGGCCTGCAGCGCGTAGGCCGGGCCGCGGTTTTCCAGGCCGCGGCGGAAGCCGGCGTTCGCCCCGTAGCTGGCGTCCGCGACCAGCACCGCGGGCCGTAGCCCGGCGGTGGCCAGTTCGTCGAGCATGTCCAGGGCAAGCTGCCACTTCGGCCGGTGATGTTCACCGTCGGGGATCCGGCAACGGGCCCGCCGGCCGGCCGCCTCGGCCCCGTCCCGGCTGCCGGGCAGGAACAGCCGCCAGGACAAGGGGCAGGACGCCGTGTCGGACGCGGCATGGACACTGACCCCGATCTGGCAGTTCCCGACCTTGCCCAGGGTGCCGGAGTACTGCCTGGCCACCCCGGGTGAGGACGTTCCGTCCTTCGGGAACCCGGTGTCGTCCACCACCCACACCTGCGGCCGCACCACCGCCGTCGCACGCCGGGCCAACCTCGTGCGAACAGTGTCCACCGGCCAGGTCGACGAGGTCATGAACTGCTGCAACTGCTGATGATCCACACCCAGGCGCCCGGCCATCGGCTGCATCGACTTCCGACGCCCCTCCAGCAGCAGACCCCGCAGATACAGGCTGCCCTTCACCCGCTGGTCAGCACGCGCCAACGGCGCAAACACCTCCCCGACGAACTCCTCCAACCGGCCCCGACACGAAGCGAGTTCATCCACCCTCATACCAGCCGGAAAACACCAGAAGGCTCACTTGCCCAGAGACATAACAAAGCCCTACTAGGTCTGCCGCAGCGCCAGCAGTGCGGCGACTCGCGGTGCGACGACCGCGTGGTGCTCGACTCAGGCCAGGGCTGTCCCTGCTGCTCGGAGTGGCAGGAAGATCGCCGGGACCAGCATCGTGTGGTTGAGGCCGCCGTCGACGCCTCGATGCCCGGGCTCTCGGAGGCGGAGCGTCGCGCGGCCGCCCGCCCGGCACTTGCCCACGTGCAGGACGGCCCGCGCCAGGTACCGTCCTGCACCTCGTACGTACCTTCCGCGCGGGCCAGCCATAATACCCCCACGGGCACCTGACGGAGGGCCCCCGACGGCTGCTCGGGCCACGTCGCCCCTTACCGGGAGCCCCCGCACCGCCATCGCGGCCGTCGGAATCCTGCTGCCGGCGACACAGCTGCCGTGCCGTGCCGTGCCGTGCCGCGGCGCACAGCGCGGCGGGCCGTCCGTACCCGCGGGTTGACCCTCCCCTTGCGTCAGGTCCCAGGCTGGGCAATGACGAAAGGGCAGATGGATGAGTTACTCCGTGGGACAGGTCTCGGCATTCGCCGGGGTGACGGTGCGCACGCTGCACCACTACGACAAGGCCGGACTGCTCTCACCCAGCGGCCGCAGTCACGCCGGCTACCGCCTCTACAGCGACGCCGATCTCGCACGTCTCCAGCAGATCCTCTTCTACCGCGAGCTGGGCTTCTCCCTCGACGGGATCGCTGTGATCCTCAAAGACCCGCAGGCGAACGCCCTGGAGCAACTCCTCGTCCGACAGGCTCAGTTGGACGAAGAGATTGCCCGTCTCCGGCGGCTGTCCGAGGTCGCGGAACGAGCCATCGAGGTTCAGCGGACCGGGGTGTCCCTCACCCCGCGGGAACGCTTCGAGGTCTTCGGCGAGATCGCCTTCGACCTGAGCTACGCCACGCAGGCAGAGCAGAAGTGGGCACACTCGGACGGTCGGCGTGAGTCGATGGCGCGCGCCGCCGCCCACAGCAAGGAGGACTGGCGGCAGCTCATGGGCGAGGCCACCGCCTGGCGCGCGGAGCTGCTCGCGGCCTTCGACGAGGGAGAGCCGAGCGACGGCGAGCGGGCCGTGGACCTCGCCGAGGAGCACCGCCTGCACGTCTCACGGTGGTTCACCTCCTGCCCGACCGACATGCACCGGCGTATCGCGGACGACTTCGCCGCCGACCCGCGCGCCTTCGCCCTGGTCGTACCGCCGTCGCAGCAACGCCCGGGCCTGGCAACCTATTTGTGCAAGGCGGTCCATGCCAACGCGGCCCGCCGTGCCGGTCCGGGGGAGGACTGATGGAGATCCTGATCGCCGCGGCCGGATCGCGCGGCGACATCGCGCCCTACACGGGCCTCGGCGCCGCGCTGCGCGGAGCCGGGCACGACATCGCCGTCGCCACCACGGACACCTTCGCCCCCCTCGTACGCGACGCCGGACTGGAGTTCCGGCGCCTGCCCGCCGACCCGGGTGCACGCGGCGGCGGCACGGGGGGACGCCAACTGATGCGCGCGGCGAGCGCGTTCATCGCCGAGCTGGGCCAGGGATTCGCCGATGCCATGGACGGCGGCATGGACCTGCTCCTGCTCTCGACCACAACAGCCCCGCTCGGCTGGCATCTCGCCGAAGCCACCGGCACACCGTGCCTCGGCGTGTATCTCCAACCCACCGTACCGACGGGCGACTTCCCACCCGCCGTCACCGGCGCCCGCTCATTGGGCCGGACCGTCAACCGGACCGCCGGACACCTCGCCCTCCGCATGACCGACCGCCTCTACGCCCGGGGCGTTACGGATCTGCGCCACCGCCTCCAGTTGCCCCCGGCCACCGCCACGGCGACGCGCAGCCGGCGGGAGCGGGCGAACTGGCCCGTCCTGCACGGCTTCAGCACGGCGCTGGTGCCGCGCCCCGCGGACTGGCGCACCGGCCTGTCGGTCGTGGGGAACTGGTGGCCCCACCTCGGCCCGGACGAACGGCTGCCTGCGGACCTGGAGGACTTCCTCCACGCTGGCCCCCGGCCCGTCCTCATCGGCTTCGGCAGTATGGCGGCCGGGGAGGGGGAACGGCTCAGCGAGATCGCCGTACGGGCCCTGCGTCGCGCCGGACTGCGCGGCATCCTCCACTCCGGCAGCGCGGGACTCACCGCCGACGGCAACGACCTCTTTACCGTCAAAGACGTGCCGCACGCCCTTCTCTTCCCTCGTCTCGCCGCGGTCGTCCACCACGCGGGCGCCGGGACCTCGGCCGCCGCGCTGCGCGCCGCGGTGCCCGCCGTCCCTGTACCCGTCACGGCCGATCAGCCGTTCTGGGCGGGACGGCTGGCAGGCATCGGCGCAGGCACCGACCCGATCCCCTTCCGGTCCCTCACCGTCGATCGACTCGCCGCATCCCTGTCGCGGGTGACACGTGAGCAGAAGTACGCGCGAGCCGCCGCGCGAGCGGCGCGGCACATGGCGGCCGAGGACGGCGCGGGGCAGGTACTCAAAGCCGTGGAAGGGTTGGCCGGTGAGTGAAGGCCGTGCATTTGGCGTGCACATGGGGCGGGGGCCGGGACCGAGAGTTGGACAGCAACCGACAGTGTCGTCCTGGCACCTCCCTCCGGGCGCCTCGTCAGGGGCCGGGGACTACGCGACGGCCGCTGACGGACGGCCCGGTGCCCACGTACGGGGTGTACCTGCTCGGCAAGCCGCCGCCCGAGGGTCCCGTGGGAGGCGCGGTGGCTGCGTGGCCGGACTTCCGGCTTCCCAGTAGCCGCGCGGACGCTCGGGAGGTGCTAGGCGAGGCGTGGCGGCCGGCCGCCGGCGAGCGGGTCGAGGTCGCCTGCGGGGGCGGGCGCGGGCGCACGGGGACAGCGCTGGCCGGCATGCCGTCCTCGACGGCGTACCAGTGGACGAGGCGGTCGCGTTCGGACGGCGCCACTGTGCCGTTCCCGGTGGCAGCCGGTCGGTGGCCCACCGGCGTATGGGTAAAGTGATCATGTGTCGCACCTGCGGCTGCGTCCCACGCAGGCGGGGGAAACCCACTCCAGCAAGGGCTTTGCGCATTGGCCTCGTTGACGGGTGGTCAACTCGGAGGCTCTCGTGAATGCGGCAGGGGAGAGGGCGGCAGTCATACGGCGCCGGCGAAGCCGCGCTCCGTCCGTACGATGCGGCCATCCGGGGCGCCGCCGCCATGGACATCATGGCCCGCGTCAGCCAGGCGATCCATGCCATCTCGGCCTGTGCTGACAACCAGCGGGGTTCTCGTCGCGCCCCTGGCGCTGGCGGCTGCCGAATCCTCCGGACCGACTTCAGCGTCAGCACGAAGCCGAGGACTTTGTACCGCGGGCCAGGGAGCAGGATTCCGATATGCACACCGGTCCGCGGGACTGAGCACCAAGGGCCTGCACTGTCGGCGGATCGCTGACGGCGGTATGACGCCGGTACCGCGCTCCCCGTGCCG
Organism: Streptomyces sp. NPDC059142; assembly: GCF_042755665.1. Lineage (NCBI taxonomy): Bacteria > Bacillati > Actinomycetota > Actinomycetes > Kitasatosporales > Streptomycetaceae > Streptomyces > Streptomyces sp. NPDC059142. The sequence continues at coordinate 112,415 of NZ_JBHZDA010000009.1, read as the reverse complement.
CACGTCTGACAGCTCGGTGAGCACCGGGACGCTCTGCGCCGCGTGGTCGTACCGCACGGCGCTCCGCCGCTGGAGCTGGTGGACAGGCGGGCCGCGGCCACCGTCCACGCCCGCGGGCACGGCTCGGTGGACGTCGACCGGCTCAGGTCGAGCGCAGGCAGAAAGGATGTCCGGCCGGGCTGGCGTAGACGCGGCTACCGGTGCGGGTTTCCGGGGTGATCTCGTCGGTGGGCCGTAGTCGGGTGGCGCCGGCGTCGGTGGCTGTGCGGTCGGCGGTTGCGAGGTTGTCGACGCCGAAGTCGAGGTGCATCTGCTGGGAGGTGCCGTCCGGCCAGTTCGGGGCGGTGTGTCCGGGGGCGGACTGGACCACGATCGCCGGGAGGCCGGGAGCCTGAACGAAGTGGTGGGTCGGCGTGGCGGTGAGGGAGCCGCCGAGTAGCCGGTGCCAGAAGGAGCTCTCCTTCTTGATGTCGGCGGCGTCGATGATCACGGAGGCCAGGGCGATGGGCATGGGGTGTCCTGTTCGTGCTGTCGGTGGCTGGCTCAGACGGTCGGGATGATGCCGCCGTCGACGCGGAACTGTGCCCCGGTGAGCCATTTCGCGCGGCCGGAGGCGAGGAAGGCGATCATCTCGGCGACGTCCTCGGGATCTCCGGGGCGACCCATGGGAACGTTCAGATGGTCCACGATCTGCTGGGTGACCTCTTCGGTGGTGATGCCCTGCTTGTCGGCCATGTGTTTCAGATGGGCGGTAGCGCCGTCGGTGACGACGAAGCCGGGAAGAACGCAGACCACGCGCACGCCGTGCTCGCCGACCTCGGTTGCCAGTTCACGGCTGTAGGTGTTGAGCGCGGCCTTGGCAGCGGCGTAGGACGCCTCGGTGCGCTGAGGCAGTTGACTGGCTATCGAGGAGACGTGCACAACGACGCCGGAGCCCCGCTCAACCATTCCCGGCACCAAGGCCCGGTCCAGGCGCACGGCGCTGAGGAGGTTCATCTCCAGGTCCGCCTGCCAGGATTCGTCTGACCGGCTCAGGGTCGGCGCCGGGGCGCTCGCCGCGCCCGCGTTGTTCACGAGCACGTCCACACCGCCCACCTGGTCGACGACCCGGCGGCCGAGTTCGGCCACACCCTGCCGCGTGGAGAGGTCCGCCGTGAAGAAGGTTGCACCACTGTCCTCCTCGGTCCGGCTGCGGGAGGCCGTCAGCACGGTCGCGCCCGCAGCGACGAAGCGGCGCACGGTCGCCGCGCCCAGGCCCCGGCTGCCGCCGGTGACCAGTACTCGAAGGCCGTCGAGGCTGTTGTCTGTGATGGCCATGGGGTTTCTCCTCCGTAAGATGAACCTGACTCCGGAAACGATACATGTAAACGGAACCGGACTCACCTTATGGAGGTTTTCTTGTCGGCATCACGCCCGCTGCGCGCCGACGCGCGACGCAACCGCGAGGCACTGCTGTCTGCGGCCCGCCAGGCGTTCCTCGGCGGCGGCACCGACGCGCACGTCGAGGACATCGCCCGCAGCGCCGGCGTCGCCGTCGGAACGCTCTACCGCCACTTCGAAACCCGCGACGCGCTGATCGAGGAGGTCTACCGCAAAGAGGTCGACGACCTGTGCACCGCGCCCGGCGTCCTGCTGGACCAACACGCTCCGGAGGAGGCGCTGCGGCGCTTCCTGCTGCTGCTCGTGGACCACGCGGCGGTGGGCAAGGGGATGTCCGGTGTGCTGGAAAGCATCATGGCGACGGATTCACCGGTCTTCGACGACGCACGAACCCGTATGGCCAACGCCCTCTCCCTGCTGCTCGAAGCCGGCAGCACGGCCGGCACCGTCCGAAACGACGTCACAGGCTCCACCCTGTTGCGCGCCCTGGGCGGCATCTGCGGAATGCGTGCCAGAGAGGGCTGGTTGATCGAGGCCCGGCAGGTCACTGCCCTGCTCTTCGACGGCCTGCGACACGGCACCCCGCAGTCACCTTGAGTCGCGGCCGTGCGCCGCCAGCCGGGTCCTGCCCGTCACTCGTGACCGCTCACGCCGTCGCACTCGTTGCGGCGTCTGCCGCCACACCGAGGCTGCCGGCTTCGGTCCGGACTCCGGCCAGGCTTATCTCTGCCTCGGAGTCCGATGGCCCGGACGGAGCGGCCCCGCGTTATCGAAGCCCGCCCGCGAGGGCGGACGTTGGCACCGGTTACCCTGCGCTGCGGTGTTGCCCGAGCCGACGGGCAACAGCTCCTCGTCAAGGTGGCGGTGGACGGTCCGGACACGGAACCCGTCGAGGTGGCCCATCAGCGTGACAGCCAGGGAGGCGACGCGCGCTGCAGATAGCGGCGCGCGGTCGCGTGGATGATGACCATGCGGTTTTCCCGGTACTTCCGGTCGTCCGGGATGGAGTTCAGGGAAAGAGCCTCCTCTGCGGTCCCGGCGAAGTACGGTGCGGCGTGGCTGGAGTGGGTGGCTGCCGTGGCGAGGTGGGCGAGCAGCGCGGTGCCGGCACGGGTCGTGCTGTCGGTGCTGTGGGCGAAGCCGACGGTCAGTTGGACGACGTCGTGGGAGAGGGCCTGGGCGTCGAGGGCCTGTTGGAGCAACCCGGGATAGGACGGCTCGTCCGGCACCTCACCGGTCACGTCCAGCAGTTCCCAGGTGTTGGATGCGAGCGGAGGTCACCCAGTAGGGGATGTCAACCGGCCACCTTCTGATCAGGTCCTCTCCGTGCGAGCGGAGGTCACCCGTCGGGGTACAGGGCGCCTCCAGGGGATCGGTGGTCCTCTCCGTGCGAGCGGAGGTCACCCGTACGGCAACGCGATTGCAGCGAACACGTGGAACACCGAGATCTGGAAGCCTGCGCTGGCCAGGGCCGGCGTCATCCCCCCGCGTGTCAAGGGTGCAAAGCCTTGGCAGTGGCAAGCGGCACCGAAGGATGGGTTCCATGTGCTGAGGCACACGTACGCCTCTCTTGTTCTGGAGGCAGGGGAGTCGGTTGTAACCCTCGCCAAGTGGCTGGGGCACTCGTCACCGACCATCACTCTCGATCACTACGCCCACTTCATGCCAGAGGCGGGGAAGAAGGGGCGCAGGGCGATCGATAGCCTGCCGGAGGTGCGGGGGGAGGAAGGGGCTGCTCCAAACTCCCCAGATTCTCCCCAGCACCGGTCCTGAGCACCGATCGGCCTGGGCCGGCGGGCGGAAACAGCGAGGTGAGAGGCCATATGTTCACGACCCGACCGACGCTCCAAGGCACCTTCGGCATGGTCTCCTCCACCCACTGGCTCGCCTCGCAGTCCGCGATGGCCGTCCTGGAGCGCGACGGCAACGCGTACGACGCCGCCGTCGCCGCCGGGTTCGTCCTCCACGTCGTGGAGCCACACCTCAACGGCCCCGCCGGAGAAGTGCCGATCATCCTCGCCCCGGCCGGCGGCGAGGTCCGGGTGGTCTGCGGGCAGGGGCCCGCGCCCCGGGGAGCCACCATCGAGCACTACCGCTCCCTCGGGCTCGACCTCGTGCCCGGGACCGGGCCGCTCGCCGCCGCCGTGCCCGGCGCCTTCGACGCCTGGATGGTGCTGCTGCGCGACCACGGCACCCTGCCGCTGGCCGAGGTGCTGCGGTACGCCATCGGGTACGCCGAGGACGGCCACGCGCCCGTCGAACGCGTCGGCGGGACCGTCGAGACCGTCCGGGAACTCTTCGAGACCGAATGGGCCTCCTCCGCCGCGGTCTACCTGCCCGGCGGCAGGGCGCCCGCGCCCGGGGAGCTGTTCCGCAACCCCGCGCTCGCCGCCACCTGGCGCCGGCTGATCGCGGAGGCCGAAGCCGCCGGGGCCGGTGACCGTACCGCCGAGATCGAGGCCGCCCGGGAGATCTGGCGCACCGGCTTCATAGCCGAGGCGCTGCTCGCGCAATCCGCCCGCCCCACCCTGGACACCAGCGGCTCCCGCCACACCGGCACCCTGGCCGCCGCCGATCTGGCCGGCTGGTCCGCCTCGTACGAAGCGCCCGTCACCTACGACTGGGACGGCTGGACCCTCTGCAAGGCGGGCGGCTGGAGCCAGGGGCCCGCCTTCCTCCAGCAGCTCGCCCTGCTGCCCGCCCGCGCCGCCGACCTGCCCCGTTACGGATCGGCCGACTACGTCCACCTCCTCGTCGAGGGGTGCAAGCTCGCCATGGCCGACCGCGAGGCGTGGTACGGCGACGCCGCCCCCGTACCGCTCGACACCCTGCTGTCCGAGCCGTACAACACCGCCCGCCGCGCACTGATCGGCGAGCGGGCCTCGTACGCGCTGCGCCCCGGCAGCCCGGACGGGCGCGAGCCCCTGCTCAGCGGCCACGCGCGCGCCGTCGCCGCGGGCGAGCCGGGCTTCGGCACGCCGGGCGCCCCGGCCGCGGGCGCCGGTGAGCCCACCGTCGCCGGGGACGGCGCCACCCGGGGCGACACCTGCCACCTCGACATCGTCGACCGCTGGGGCAACATGGTCGCCGCCACCCCCAGCGGCGGCTGGCTCCAGTCCAACCCGGTCGTCCCCGAACTCGGCTTCCCGCTGGGGACCCGCCTCCAGATGGCCTGGCTCGACCCCGGGCTGCCGAACTCCCTCACCCCGGGACGCCGCCCCCGTACCACCCTCACCCCGTCCCTCGCCCTGCGCGACGGCGCCCCCGTGGTGGCCTTCGGGACGCCGGGCGGCGACCAGCAGGACCAGTGGCAGCTCCACTTCTTCCTCGCGCTCGTCCTGCGTGGTCCGGTCCGCGGCGGACTCGACCTCCAGGGCGCCGTCGACGCCCCCAACTGGCACAACGACAGCTTCCCCGGCTCCTTCCACCCGCGCGGGATGCGTCCGGGCAGCATCACCGTGGAGGAGCGCATGGACCCCGCCGTCGTCGCGGAACTGCGCCGCCGCGGCCATGACGTCACCGTCGGGGACCCCTGGTCGGAGGGGCGGCTCTGCGCCGTCGCCAGGGACCCGGGGACCGGCGTCCTCTCCGCCGCCGCCAACCCGCGCGGCATGCAGGGATACGCCGTGGGACGCTGACCGGCCTCGCGCCCCGTGACCCGCCCCCGTGACCTCCGCCCCCGCGCACCGTGCCCCGGGCGCCCGCGGCCGCCCCGGACGCCGGATGTCGGAGGCCCATGATTGGCTGGACACATGGTCGACGACTCGGTGTACGGAACGGTTCCCCTGCGCGGGACGGCTCACGCCGTCCAGGTCTCCGCCGTGGAGGAGGCGGTACGCAAGGCGGCGGCGGCCGAGATCATGCCGCGCCACCGGCGGCTCGCCGCCCATGAGATCACCGAGAAGAGCGCCCCGCACGACCTGGTGACCGTCGCGGACCGCCGCGCGGAGGAGCACCTGACCGCCGCGCTCACCGCGCTGCTCCCGGGCTCCGCCGTGGTCGGCGAGGAGGCCGTCCACGCGGATCCGGCACGGTACGAGGCGCTGCGCGGCGAAGCGCCCGTGTGGATCGTGGACCCGGTCGACGGCACCCGCCAGTTCATCCGCGGCGAGGACGGCTTCTGCACGCTGGTCGCCCTCGCCCAGGGCGGCGAACTGATCGCGTCGTGGACGTACGCGCCGGCGCTGGACGAGATGGCGATCGCCGTACGCGGCCGGGGCGCCGTCCTCGACGGTGTGCCCCTGCGCCCGGGGCCGCCCGAGCCGGGCGCGCCGCTGCGCGTCGCGACGTCCCACCCGGACTACACCACGCCGGAGCAGAAGCGCGCCCTGCTGGGGCTGGACGTGGAGGGGATCGAGCCCCGCCCGTGCGGCGCGGCGGGGCTGGAGTATCTGGCCGTGGCACGCGGCGCGCTCGACGCGGTCGCCTTCAGCTGGGAGCTGGCGTGGGACCACGCGGCGGGGCTGCTGCTGGTGACGGAGGCGGGCGGCGCGCACACGACGCCGACCGGCGAGCCGTACCGCATCACGGGCGGCAACGCGCTCCCCTTCACCGCGGCCCGGGACCACGGGACGGCGGAGCGGATACGGGAGCGGCTGCGCGCCGGGGGCTGAGCGCCGAGGGCTGAGCGCCGGGAGCCGAGCGCCGGGAGCCGAGCGTCGTGCGGGGACCGTACCCGCCGTCGGGCTGTCGGTGCCCGGGAATATCCTGGGCTTCCTTGTCACCGGCTGATGAAGGAGTCCGAGGTGACGTCGATGCTCGATGCCGTCGTCGTGGGGGCGGGACCCAACGGCCTGACCGCCGCCGTCGAGCTGGCCAGGCGGGGGTTCTCCGTGGCCGTGTTCGAGGCCAAGGAGACGGTGGGCGGCGGGGCCAGGACGGAAGAGCTGACCCTCCCCGGATTCCGCCACGACCCCTGTTCCGCCGTACACCCCCTGGGGATCGGTTCGCCCGTCTTCAAGACCATGCCGCTCGACCGGTACGGGCTCCACTGGCTCCACCCCGAACTGCCCATGGCGCACCCCTTCGACGACGGGACGGCCGCCGTGCTCTCCCGCTCCGTCTCCGAGACGGCCGCCTCGTTCGGCCCGCGCGACGCCGGGGCGTACCGCCGGCTCGTCGCGCCCTACCTCGGCAAGTGGGACTCCCTGGCGCGGGACTTCATGTCCCTGCCGCTGACCGCGCTGCCCCGCGACCCCGTCACGCTCGCCCGCTTCGGTCTCGCCGGACTGCCCCCGTCGACCTGGCTGGCGCGCCGCTTCCACGACGAGCGCGCCAAGGCCCTCTTCGCCGGGCTCGTCGCCCATGTGATCGCCCCGCTCGACGGCCTCGCCACCGGCGCCGTCGGCCTGATCTTCGCCCTCGCCGCGCACGCCGGCGGCTGGCCCGTGGCGCGCGGCGGCTCCCAGTCGATCTCCGACGCGCTCGCCGCGTACCTCCGCGACCTGGGGGGCACGGTCCACACCGGGTACGAGGTCAAGCGGCTGGACGACCTGCCGCCCGCCCGTGCGTACGTCTTCGACACCTCCCCGACCGCGCTCGCCAGGATCGCCGGGCTCGGCAGGGTCTACGACACCTACCGGTACGGCGCCAGCACCTTCAAGATCGACTACGCCCTGGACGGGCCCGTCCCGTGGACCGCCGAGGAGCCGCGCCGCGCCGGCACCGTCCAGATCGGCCCCACCAGCAAGGAGATCGGGCTCGCCCTGCGCCAGGCGTCCGGCGGACAGGCGCCCGGCACACCGTTCCTGATCACCGCACAGCCCAGCCTGGTCGACCCCTCGCGCGCCCCCGAGGGCAAACAGGTCTTCTGGGCGTACGGCCATGTCCCCAACGGCTGGGACGGCGACCTCACGGACGCGGTCGAGCGGCAGATCGAACGCTTCGCGCCCGGTTTCCGCGACCGCGTCCTGGCCCGCGCCACCGCGGGACCGCCCGAGCTGGCCGCCCGTAACGCCAACTACGTGGGCGGGGACATCGCGTGCGGCGCCGCCTCGGGGCTCCAGCTCATGCTGCGCCCCAAGATCTCCCTCTTCCCGTACGCGACTCCTCACCCCGCCGTCTTCCTCTGCTCCTCCGCGACGCCGCCGGGGCCCGGGGTGCACGGCATGTCCGGACACAACGCGGCGAAGGCGGTCTGGCGGCGGCTGCGGGCGCAGGGCCGTAGCTGACCCCGCGCCCGGGGCCGGCCGGATCTGCTGAGGGACGTGGAGCCGGTTCCGGGGCGGAGCTGGGGGAACTGGAGCCGGTCCCGGGTCGGAGCTGAGTGGGCCCTGACCCGGCCGCCGGTCAGACCTGGGGGACCTTGAGCCGGTCCCAGCTCGCCTTGCCCGGGATGCCGTCGGCGTCGCCGCCCCCGTACCCCAGCTTGCGCTGCCACGCCGCGTACGAGTCGCGGTCGGCGCCGGACCAGTCGGGGCCGGGACCGACCTGATACTTCCCGCACCCCTCCGCCACCAGCCGCCTGCCCATCGCCGTGACGACCGCGCTGCGCCGCCCGGTCGCGAAGAACGCCGCTCCGGGGAACGGCTCGTACGCCGTCGGGGGCTTGGCCGGAGGCTTCGACGGGCCCTCGGGCGTGCCACCGAGCCGGTTCCCGATCCGGGCGCGCATCGCGTCCATGGTGAAGCCGCGCGGATCGATCTTCCCGGGCTGCCACTCCTTGTGGCCGATCACCGAACGCTGACTCCATTTGTGCGCACGGCAGATCGCCGCCGCGGCCTTCTCGATCGCTTCGAGCTGGGCGGCCGGCCACGGGTCCTTCCCGTCGCCCAGGTTGACGCATTCGAAGCCGTAGAAGTGGCGGTTGCCGTCGGTGTTGGCCTCGTTGTCGGCGGGCAGCGCCGTCTCGTTGACGACCGCGCGCAGCACGTCGTCGTCGCCGAGCCCGGCGTGGTTGGCCCGGCCGTTGCCGACGAGATGCACCGAGCCGTCCTTGGCGATCACCCCGTGGCAGAGCGGCCCGGGGAGCGTGGAGTGGCCGTTGTAGCAGAGTTCCACGGAGCTGTCGGTACCGGAGGTGACGGTGTGATGGATCATCACCCCGTTCACCGGCCCCCAGGATCCCTTGTGGTTGCGGTTGTGGGTGCGCCAGTTCCGGTGTTCGACGACGTGCAGCCCCTCGTCACGGAGGGCTTTGAGCAGTCTGGCGGCGGTCAGGGGCGTGGCCATGGTGGTGCTCCTTCAGGGCTGTCCGGATGTGCTGTTTCCGCGTTCCCGCTGTTCCCGCTGTTCCCGCTGTTTACGTTGTGTGCGCTGTCAGCTCCCGGACCGGTCCGTGGCGTCCTGATCCGGGTCAGGGGCCTCCGCCGGGACCGGGGGAGGTGCCGGGGCCTCGGGCTGTCCGGCCGCCTCCGCCGCGGCCCGTTCCGCGGCCACCGTCTCCTCCTCCGCCGCGCGCTCCGCCGCCAGGGCCGCCTCGCTCGCCGCCGGGACCGGCGCGGCCAGCGGGCCGAACGCCAGCCGCAGATCGGTCACCGCGCTCTCGCTCAGCACCCACGCCAGCGGCGCGTAGTGCGTCGCGATCCCGTGCGGGGAGCGCAGCAGCGGCCTGCGGGCCGCGTCCGCCGGCCACTCGACGTCGCCGGTGGCGGTACGCGCCGCGACGGTCCAGAAGTCACCGGAACGGTAGGTGCGCCCCGGCTCGAAGTAGACGTGGACGCCGTCCTCCAGCGGCAGCCAGCCGCCCTCCTCGATCCGCAGCGCGCCGCCGCGCGTCCCCCCGGCGCCCTGCTTCGTCCGGCCGGACCCGCCCGTACCGCCGCTCCCGGTGCGGCGCGTACCGGGCCGGTGGTCCCAGCGCTGCAGGAACGGGTGGAGTTCGGGACGCCGACCCACCTGGCCTTCCGGCTCACCGGAGAGCCGTACACGCCGGCCCGGCAGATCGACCTCCTCCACCCGCAGCAGCGGAAGGGGCTCGCCCCGGCCCAGGGCGCCGCTGTCGGTGAACTCGACCACGTCGCCGACGTTCAGGTCGAGCTTGTCGTCACTGCCGAGGGACGCCAACTCCACCCACGTACCGTCGAGTTCGTCGACCGCGAAGGTCACGGAGCCGTTCTCCCGCGACCACTTGAACGTCGCCTCCTTCGCCGTGCCGCCCTCGTGGATCTCCACGCGGTACATCTGGTTCTCCGGGCCCCGGTACCGGGCGTCCGGCCGTACCAGGCACGGCTCGTCGTCCGCGTGCTCGGGCCGCCGGCTGCGCGCCGCCATCCGCGCCGTCGACGTCTGCGCCGCCGTCCACCGCGCGAACGCCTCCCGCAGCTGGTCCTGGTTCCGGGGCGCCCCGTCGGCCGTGTCCAGCTCCAGCGCGGCGCCGGGCAGCGGCAGCACCTGCCAGACGACCTTGAGCCGGGCCGCCGTGTCCGGCAGCGCGGAGCCCAGCGCCACCTCGCGCAGCAGCGGGTCCTCGGCCGCCGTGACCGAGCGCTCCCACACCTTCAGATAGGCGAGATAGGGGAATTGGGCGGGCAGCCGGTCGCCGGGGCGCTCCGGATCGCGGTACGCGTCCGGCTGGTCCCAGTACGTCCAGCCGGCCGGCGGCCGCGGCGCGGCGGGCGCCTGCCCCCCGTCGCCGTCCGTGCCGCCTTCGCCGTCCTCGGCGGCCGGCTGACCGGGCTCGTCGTCCGTGACCGGGACGCCAGGCTCGGGACGCGTCGCGTCCAGCGGGATGCCGTCCACGTAGTAGCGGCCACCGCCGATGGTCAGATCGTCCAGCTCCCGGTGGCCCGGTACGAAGTCCACGGCGAAGCCGGTGGCGTCGCGCGGACCGCCGTGCTGCCCGATCAGATCGGCGGCGACGGTACGGGCGTGGGCGAGCTGGATCGCGGCCTGCTCGTTGGCGTCCGCGTCGAGCTGGACACGGCCCTGCTGCGCGATCACGGCCGAGTAGTGCCGCTCGGGCCGGAAGGTGTCGCGGGAGATGTCTGCGTGCATGGGAAGGGGTCCCCTTCGGAAGTTCGGTACGGCATGGGGCGATGGGTGGGCCGGTGCGGAGGCGGACGGTCGAGTGGCAGGAGGGGGCGGGCGGTCAGGTGACGCGGAAGATCCCCGCGTCCGTACCCGCCGGGGTGTACTCGGCGAGCCGGGCCCGCAGACTGTCCAGGCGCTGCGGCTGGTACAGGTCGTGGAAGGCGCCCATCTCGGAGCCGTCCTCCGCGCCCCGCGCGATCTCCTCGGCGCACCCGTCCGCGAGCTGCCCGTACGCGGGTGTCCCGTACCGCTCGCCGGTGAACAGCGGCCGTACGAGCGGCGCGTGCTCCCGCCCCACCAGGTCCGGCTGGCAGCGGTGGCGGCGCGGCGTGCGCGATCCCGGTGGCACGTACGAGAACCGCATACGGCCGATGCCCCGCCGGGCCACCCGGACCACGCCCGTGACGATGCTGTTCTCCACGATCTCCACCGCGTGCGTGTGGATCTCGCCGATCACCGTGGTGCGGTGCGCGTGCAGGACTGCGTGGGCGTGGCGGCAGTCCGGCGCGGAGAGCGCGGCCCGGTCGTGGCCGGTGGCGTCGAGGACGCTGTCGCGGATGTGCAGGTCCAGCGGGTCGTGCCGCACCTCGTCACCGATCACCTCGATGGTGCCGAGGACGCTCCGTTCGATCGCCACGCAGGCGGTGGTGCGGTCCAGCACGAGGCTGGGTTCCTCGGGGGAGTGCGGCTCGCAGCGCGGCTCCAGCGACCAGCCGGGGACCAGCGTGCAGTGCCGCAGGACGAGCGCGCCCAGCGGCCCGGACACATGGAGACCGCGTCCGGTGATCAGCAGGCCGTCCAGCACGATCCGCGGCGGAGCGGGCCGTCCCGCGTCGCAGTCCGGGCGGTCGCCGGTGCCGTCGCGCTCGTTCTCCGCCCGGCTCTCCCCGGTCCCGCCGGCCCCGCCGCTCTCCCCACTCTCACCGGTCTCGCCGGTCCCGCCGGTCCCGCCGGTCTCATGGTTCTCGCCGTCCTCCCTGGCCCGGATGTTCAGCGCGTCGGGCCGGTTGCTGTACCAGTCCAGCAGCCGGATCACCGGCCGCGCGCCCTCCGCCGCCCGCACCTCCAGACGGTCGCCGGGGTCCAGCTCGAAGTCCAACTGCTCCTGGTACGCGCCGCTGTGCGTGATCTCGATGACACCGTCGGGGCCGCAGCGCCCGCCGCGCCGGTCGTCCCGCCACGCCCCGTACGCGTCCATGATCCGCTGGAAGGGGCGGCCGGGCCCGACCTGGTAGACCGCCGCCGTGACCGGGGTCTCGCGCTCGCGCGGGTACTCGCCGCCGCCCGTGTCGTCGGAGAACGCCGTGTGGTAGCTGACCCAGACGCCCTGGCGCGGCGCCGAGCGCGACCCGAACGCGATCCGCCCGAGCACCGGGTCCACGGCCACCTGCCCACGCGCCGGCCGGTAACGCCAGTCGGTCAGGTCCGCCACGACGAGGTCCGACAGCGGCACCGGGTCCCGCCCGCCGTCGCGCCGGATCGTGAAGCTCTTCCCGGGGCCGTAGTAGTCCACGAGCCGGTCCGCGAGCTGCCTGCGGCGGATGTACGCGGGGACGTGGTCGACCGTCGCGACATGGGCGGGCGACGGCTCGGGCACCGGCTTCGTCACCAGCGGGGTGTCGTTGCCGAGTATCGAGAACGTGTAGAGGTTACGGGCCCGGTCGACGCAGTACGCGGGCGAGTCCGTCACCGGATGCGGCTTCAGCCGCCATACGAACAGCCCTACCCCAGCGGGGGAGTTGCCGCCCTGGCGACGCTCCGATCCGGCCCGCCGGACCTCCGCCGTCCGCGCCACCGCGCCGAACGGGCCGCCCGCCAGGTCCAGCGCGGAGCCGTCCCGTACATCCGCGAGCCGACCGCGCTCCAGACGGCGCGCGTCCACCGCGGCGGTCGCCGCCCCGTACAGCTTGACCGGCTGGTGGTGGGCGACGAGCCGGGAGAGCTCCACCGCCCGCGACGGCCAGCCCGCCACCCCGGCTGCCAGCTCCTCCAGGAGGGCGAGCGTGCCCTTGCGCCGCCTGTTGGCGACCGTCGCGGCGACATCCCGGCGCGGCGCCAGCGCCTCCGCGAGCCGCCCGCGCGTGCCTGCCTCGCCGTCCGCGCCGAGCCCTCGCGCCCGGACGCGTTCGTAACCCGGCAGCGGCGTGTGACCGACCAGATCGCCGAGGTACGGCAGCGCCCACGGCGCCGCCGTCTCCACGAACCAGTCCTCGTACCCCTGCTCCACCCCGTCGCGTACCCGGTCCATCTGTTCGGCGATCACCGCGAGGAGGGCGCGCAGCGGCTCGCCCTCCTCGGCGTCGCGCAGCCGGTGCCACTGCGGAAGCAGCTCCGCGAGCCCGTCCGGTTCCCTGCTCATGCGGTGACCTCCGTCAGAATCAGTGTGTCCGCGATCTCCGGCGTCAGTACGGCGAGCTGCGCCGGCCTGACGCCCCGGAAGACCACCACCACGCGCCCCCGCTCCAGCCGCCGGGTGTCGGTGATGTCCGGGTTCAGGCGCAGCAGTTCGGCGAGCGGTACGCCGTACCGCGCGGCGATCAGGGTGAGGGTCTCGCCGTCCGCCGCCGTGACCCGGTGGGTGTCCACGTCGTACGTGGCGAGCCGGGCCGGGACCGACACGTGTGGCTGGGCCGCCCCGTCCGCGAGCCCGGCCAGCCCTTCCGCGGTCACCGACGCCGGCACCCCGGTGAGGACATCGACGTCGACGTACTCCACCCCGGGCACCCGGTGGGCGGTCGCCAGCACCTCGGAGAGCTGCACGGACCGGCCCAACTCCCGTCGCCCGCTGCCGAACGCGTACAGCAGCGCCTGCCGCAGCCGGGGCTCGACCACGGTCCAGCCGTGGTCGGGCGCCACCTTGACCCGCGCCGCGAGCAGCACCAGCACCAGTTCGCGCACATCGACCCGGACCGGGAGGCGCGCGTCCCCGTACCGCACGAGCGAGGAGCGCAGCGCGCGCAGCACCTCGGAGTCCTCGGCGATCGCGATGTCGTCGGTACCCGCCACCGTCAGATGGAGCACCCGCCGCCGGCCGTCGAAGATCTCACGGGCCGACGCCCGGCCGATGCCCGCCCGCGAACGGGCGAAGTCCTCGTAGTCCTTCAGGGAGACGAGACGGTCGAGCGCGGAGACCGCGAGAGGGACCGTACGGCGGGTCAGACCGGGCCCGTCGCCGTCCGCGCCGCCGGTCGCGGGCAGCGGATTGGTCACGGCGGTGACCCCCAGCGGCCGGGTGATGGCCTGGGTGACACGGTGGGCGGGGACATTGGCGGCGCGGCCCGTGCCGAAGCGGTAGCGGGCCCGGACGTTCTCGTGCCCGGTGGGCAGCCGCGCGCCGAACACCCCGTCGCCGAAGGTCACCGTCGGACGTCCGCCCGCGTCCGTCCCCGACACGTACACCCTGTCGCGCGGCCCGTGTCCGGCCAGGCTGTCCACCTCGTGCCAGAGCAGTCCGTCGACGCGTACCTCCAGGGTCGGGACGGCGCCCAGCGGGTTGTCGGCGGGCAGCCAGGTCAGCGGCGACTGCCAGAGGGCGAACGTCTGGTGGATCCGGCTCACGTCGCCGTTGCCGAGCGGTTCGTCCCGGCTCTCGCCGCGCGTCGCCGGGACCACATTGCCCTGGATCCGCACCGAGTCACGCCGGTAGCGGTGGGCCAGACCGGCCGTGAGCGTCAGTACCGTACGGACCCGGTCGCCGGGCAGCAGCGGGTCGAGGCGCTGCTCCACCGCGCCGATCACCGCCAGTTCCGTGCCGTGCACCCCGGCCGTACCGGGGATGTCGGTGCGCTCCCCGGACACGACGAGATGGCGCCCGGGGTTCAACCCGTCGTGGAGGGCATCGAGTTCCAGCTCATGGCCGGCCACATCGGCGTCCAGCGGCTCGTCGGCGAGGCGCAGCGGCTCGCCGCCCGTGTGCACGACGGTGTCCCGGATCGTGGAGAGCAGCACGTCGTGCGGGTCGAGCCACGGGTCCGCGAGGGTCAGCTCGGTGCCGCGTTCCGTGATGCCGTAGTCGGTGTACACGGCGGTGCGTACGGCGGTGACCCTGGTCGTCACGGAGGCGAGCGCCGGGTCGCCGGGGATCCCGTCGGGGCCCGTGGCGCCCTTGCGGGGACGCTCGACGACGACCAGGCTGCCCACCGTGACACCGTCCTGCACGGAGTCGAGCGCCAGGACGTGGCGGCGCGGCTGCTCGGGAACGGTCGCGATGCCGACCTCGATGTTCGCGGGCTCGCTGCCGCCCGCGTACCGGACCATCAACTCGTATCCCTCGTACGCCACTTGGTGCCGCTCGCCGGGCGCCAGCGACCACTCCCGCGACGCGTCGCCCCGGACGGTGACTCGGACGCGTCCGTCGTCCCCGGGGAGGGAGGAGAAGAGGGTCAGCTCCGGGAACCCCGGCAGCAACCGGACCGTCACGCCGGGCTGTTCGGGCTCGGCGCGCTCGCCGGTGCCTCCCGGCTCTCCGGCGTTCGGCGCGGGGCGGCTGCTCAGGGCGATCCGGCCGGGGCCGAGGTCGAAGGTCTTCTCCGCGGGCAGGTTCTCCGAGGTCTGCACGGAGGAGCCGTGCTCCGTGTGCTGGAACTCGGCGCGCACCGGCACCCTGCCCGCCGTGTCGAGGACGACCCGTACGGTGGTCAGCGCCGATCCGGTGAGCGGCCAGTCCGTCTGACGGATGACCCGGCCGCGCTCGTCCTGCACGGGCTGGAGCGGCGCCGTCGCCCCGAAGGGCGCGGCCGTCACCCGCATCGCCTGGAGTTCCCGCAGCAGGGGGACGGCCGCCTGCGCGGCGGTGGCGGCAGGGGCCGCAGGGGAGGCGGCGCGCCACGCCGTGTACAGGCCGTCCGCCGCCCGGGGATCGAGCGCGGCCAGCAGCCGCGCGCCCAGATCGGAGCCGGGCGCGAGGAGAGGGACGGGGCCGGGTGACGGCGCGCGCCGCCCGGACGGCGCCTTCGCGGCGCGGGCGCGCAGCGCGGGGAGTACGGCGCCGAGCGCCCGCAGGGCGGCCCCGGCCGTGGCACCGCCGGCACCGGGCGGGTGAGGCTGGTGCGGTGGTCCGGACGGGTCCTGGCGTACGGAGCTGCGCCGGCCCAGGGGTGTGGGCCGGTCGGGCTGGCTCGGCTGGGAGGTCTCCAGCTCGGCGGCCCGTTCGGCGAGTTCACCGAGCACGGCGTGCAACTGGGCGCACCAGGCCGCCACTTCCTCGTGGGCGGCGGCCAGCGCCACCGCCTCGGCCAGGCGTTCGCGGGGATCCGCGAGGCGCCGTACGAGCTGCGCCGGAGAGGTGATCCCGGCCAGATCGGCGCGCAGCGGCGCCAGTACCTGGTCGTCGAAGTCGGAGAGGATCATGCTGACCGGGCGCGGGTTGGGGTTGTCGGGGGCCGGGTCGCCGTCCTCCGTCGCCCGGTCGTCCTCGGTGATCCACTCGCGTACCTCCGCGATCAGCTCGCCGAGCGAAGGCGGCGGGGACTGCGGCAGCCCGATCGCCGTCACATCGTCCTCGCGGTCGACCCGGACCCGCGCCACCGGCAGCAACAGGGTCTGCCCGCCCGGCCCTTCGCCGGGAACCGTCTCCGCCGCCGTACCGAAGACGAACAGCAGCCTGTCGCCGGTCCGCAGCCCGCTGTCGGCCCCCGCTACCTGGATCTCGGAGCGCCGGCGCAGATCGTCCGGGGTGAGCAGCGCCGGGCGGCGCCGGCGTACCGCCAGTTCGTTCCAGGCGGCGCGCGCGACGAGGTCCGCACCGGTCTCGAACGCCTGCGACTCCTCGTCGGCGCCGGCGGGCACCGTGTTGGCCCGTGCCCCGCGCGGGATCAGCACCGGCAGGTCCTCGGCGCGCGGATCGCGGTCCAGTGTGTACGCGAGATGGGTGTCGGCGGCGATCCCCGGCCGGGGCCGGTGTCCGACCAGCCGTCCGAGCAGCGCCAGCGAACGGTGCTCGTCCGCCGTGCGCAGATACCCCTCGTCGGCCGCGCGCTCGCTGTGGAACGTCAGCAGGTCACCGACGACCGCCGAGGCGTCCAGCAGCCCGATCGCCGGGTCGTCCGCGGTGCGGACGGTCAGCCCGCGCAGCGCCGGGTAGGCAGGGGAGGCGAGCCGGTCGAGCATGGCGGCGAGGAACGAACCGTACGTGCCGACACGGTGGTCGAGCGCGGTGCGGCCCGGCGGGTTGTACGGCGCCTCGGGCGCGTACCGCTCGTCGTGGCCATCGCATCCGCATCCATGACTGTGGTCACGGTCAGGGTCACGGCCATGGGCCGGGCCGGTTCCGGGGACGCCGTTCATCGGGCACCTCCGCCCAGCTCGATCGAGAGCCGGCCGTTCTCGGGCCGGTCGGGGTCGTTGTCGCAACGCGCGATCTCCAGCGGTCCGAGCCGCAGCACGCCGTCCTCCAGTGCCGTGTCGTCGTCGGGATCTCCGTGGAACAGCCGGCGCAGCCGGGTCACCCGGACGCTCTCCACGCCCGG
Source organism: Streptomyces sp. NPDC059142 (assembly GCF_042755665.1). Classification (NCBI taxonomy): domain Bacteria; kingdom Bacillati; phylum Actinomycetota; class Actinomycetes; order Kitasatosporales; family Streptomycetaceae; genus Streptomyces; species Streptomyces sp. NPDC059142. Next base: position 95,598 of record NZ_JBHZDA010000009.1, on the reverse strand, counting down.
TACGCCCGCAGCCACCGCCACCAGCCTGCTCAGCCGGACCGGTTCGCCGAAGCTCAGCGCGTCGGGGTGGAAGAAGCCGAGCCCACCGCCCCGGGCCCGCCCGCCGCCCAGCAGCCGGTACAGCTCGGCCAGGATCTGGCCGTGCTGATGGCCGGGGCCGGCACACACCACGAGCCGGACGTCCAGCGGCACGGTACGGGCGGGCCCGACCACCAGGTCATGACCGATCCGTCGGTAGCCCTCCAGCGCGTACGACACGGAGTCGAGCAGTTCGGCGGAGGGCTCACCGGTGCCCAGCGCGTCGACGGCGACATGCGCCTCCCGGACGCTCCCGGTCCAGCGGATCTCCGCCGCCGCCCGCTGCACCCCGGGCAGGGCGGTCGCCAGCGCCGCGTAATCCTCGGCGGTGACCGCGCGCAGCCGGGTGCGCTTCAGATCGAGGGGTGCCAACTGCCGCACCTGGTCGACGGGTTCGGGAGCGGTGCCGCCGACGGCGGGCAGCGGATTACGTACCCGGCGCACCGCCGACGCCTCCTCGGCGCCCGGTGTCTCCGGCGCGTCCGGATCGCGGTACAGCACCAGGTGGCCGATGGCCTCGGCCCCGACATTGCCCGCCGTTCCGCCGCCGATCCGGTACCGCGGCTCCAGCCGGGCACCCGGCCGGGGCCGCGCCCCGTACCGCCCGTCGCCGAAGCGCAGCGCGATCCGCCCGTCGTCCTCCAGCTCACCGACGAAGTGCCGGTCCCGGGGCCCGCTGCCGAGCAGATCCCGGCGCGGCGCCCAGAACGTGTCGCCGTCCTTCACCCGTACGGCGGGCAGCGCGGCGCGCGGATCCTGGACGAGAGCGGCGGCGGGGCCGTGCAGCACCGGATCGGCCGGGTGGAGCCCGGCCGCGTACTCCGGGCCCCAACTGTGCTCGATCTCCCAGACGACGGAGCCGCCGAGCACCGCGCCCGCGCGGGCCCGTGCGCCCAGCACCTCGATCCGGCGCAGCTTCGCGGCCAGCAGCCGTTCACTGCGGTGCAGCAACTCCCGCAGCGCGCGCACCGGATGGCGGCGCAGCTCGAAACGCTCCAGCACCCGAAGGCCGAACAGCACGGTCAGCTCACGGACTTCCGGCTCCGCGAGACCGTCGTGGTCGCGGGCGCTGCGCCACAGCTCCACGAGCCGCAGCCGTACCCGGCCGGGAATCGCCGCCAGCCGGTCGGCCTGCCCCGCCGAGACATGGCGGGGCTCCGGGAACGGCACGGACTGGACCACGGGGGAGTGGTCCAGCACCGGCCGGAAGCGCGGCGCGATGCCCGGGTAGGTGGTCTGGGCCAGCAGCGCCGCCAGCGCCTCTGCCTGGGCGTACGCGGTACCGGGGACGACCTTCTCGCGGGTGCGTCCCGCCTGTTCCAGCCCGATGCCGACGCGTTCGGTCGCCGCGTCGCCGACGACGGCGAACAGCTCCCGCACCTGGTGGGGGGTGAGCGGCCGCCCGCGCCGCGTCCGGTCGAGCAGTGTGTCGAGGAGCGCGGCGGGCGCGTTGCCCCGGTCCTGATCGCCGCAGCCGAAGCCGCCCGGCGCGCACGACCCGAGGACGGTGGGCGCGGGCGGTACGACCACCGTCTCCCCCGTGGCGCCCCGGCCGAAGCCCAGGGACCGGCCGTGGTCGACGAGCACGACATTGCCGCGCGCCACACTCACGTCCTCGACCGGCGTACACCGCGGTCCGCCGAGGGTGGAGAGACGGACGGGGAACGCGAGCGCGTCCCGCGGCGCCCAGGTCACCTCCAGCACCGGCTGATCCGCCAGCCGGTCCACGGCGGGGGTGACGGACAGCAGGCGTACGGCCTGCCGGTGCGCCGGGTCCGCGTCACCGGGGGTGCCGGTACGGGCGCCCCGTACCTCCTCGATCAGCAGCAGGTCGCCCGGCGACAGATCCAGCGCACGGGCCGAGCACTCCTCGTCCGTCCACGCGTCCCGCAGCGTGGCGGAGACGGCGCCCCGGGGCAGCGCGCACACCTCGCCGCCCCAGGTCCAGAAGCGGATGGTGTTGTGTTCAGGCCGCAGGACCAGCGGCGCCGACCGCGCCGACGGGCTCTCGGGGACGACCGGCTCGAAGACCTCCACCGACCCGCGCTCGTCCAGCACGGCCAGCTCTCCGTCGTCCAGCACGGTGCCGGTCTCGGGCCGGTCGCGCGGGCCCAGCCGCCGTACGTCGACGGCTGCGAAGCGGAACAGCCCCGGCTTCAGGGTCAGTCGACGGGTGGTCTCGACGGTCACGAAGGCGCGCGCGTTGACCCCGTCGTGCATCGGATAGTCGATCAGCCGTACGTGCCGGCGTACCGAGACCCGGCGCCGGGCCGTGTCGAGATACGCCTCCGTGGCCACTGCGTCCTGCTGGTAACTGATCAAATCGGCGGTATGCGCGAGCAGTTCGACCACCGTCGTCCCCAGGTCGGCGGCGTTGCGCTCGACCCAGCCCGGAGTGGTCAGCGCCAGCCGGTCCAGGATCACCTTGCGGACCGAGTCGTAGTCGCGCGCCACGTAGTCGATGACCGGCGCGGTGTGGACGACGGGCACGGTGCCGCCGACGGGCGCCGTGCCGCCATGGGGCCCCTCGTCCACGCTGTCGAAGGGGGTCGGACCACCGGCCCGGAAGTCGAACCCGGCGGAGAAGTACCGCTGGTCGAAACCGGGGAACGGCTCGGTGCCCGGCCGTCCGTACGGGTCCGTGTCGACCAGGGAGAGCCGGTAGCGCGAGGTGTCCCCGGTCCGGTCGAGGGTGACGAACAGCAGGTCGTCGAGTTCCGGGTCCTCCTCGCGCTCGACGGAGACGTCCACGGCCTCGATGCCCGTGATCCGCCGGCCGCCGTCGATCCGTACGTTCTCCGCGCACAGCCCGTGCGGAGCCTTCCCGAGGAAGGTGACGGTGAGCGTCAGCCCGTCGTCCCCGACCTCGACCGCGTCCACCCCGCCGAGCCGCGCGGCCCGCACCTTCGCGCGCCGTCCGTCCTTGCGGCACTCCACCTGGCCTCCGGGCCCGCTCATGCCGGACCACTCCCCTCGAACACCTCGTCGCGCCGGCTCGCGGTGGAGCGCACCACGTACCGCAGATGCACCCGCACCACGTTCTCCTCGCTGATCACGTCCAGGGCCTCCACCTCGATCAGATCCCCCAGCCAGCGCTGGAGCGACGCCTGTACGGACAGCTCCACCGCGGAGGCGAGTTCGGGGCTGTTGGGCGTGAAGACCAGATCGAGCAGCCCGCACCCGAAGTCGGGGCGCATCACGCGCTCACCGGGGCTGGTGAAGAGCAACTGCTCGACGAGGTCACGGACATGGTCGTCGTACGCGGCGTGCCCGGTGCGCCCCCGGCGGTCGATCCGGAACGGGAAGGCGATGTCGCTCCGTACGGTGCTGTTCCTCATCGCGCGCACACCCCCCGGCCCGACAGCGGGGTCACGACCGGCGGCCCCTGCGGCACGAGCGCGGCGCTGAAGCAGAGCGCCGAGGTGGTGTCCAGCAGCGCGGGCGCGCCGTCGATCCGTACCGCGTCGTCGCCGGGCCCCGGCGTCCAGCGGACCGTGACACACGGGTACGGCACCCGGTCGACGGTGTGCCGGCAGCCGGTGACGCCGAACGTGTCGGTCGCCGCGGGCACCGGCAGGCCGTCGAGCCGCACCCCCGACGAAGTGCCGGACGCGGGCGTCACCCGGCCGCCGTGCGGACAACTGATGGTGGACCCGGTGTTGATGAGATTCCCGGACAACATGTCTCTCCCCGTCGCTGTGCTCATCGCTTCTTGGGCACGGTCAGCCGGCCCCCGTTGATGCTGACCTCGTCACCGATCAACTCGATCGTCGCGCCACTGCCGTTGCCGACGGTCACGCCCTTCTCGTCGATCCGGATGTACGCGCCGCCCCTGGCCTCCAGGAGGATCCCGGTGCCGCCGGGCACGTCCGACATCACCAGCTTGTGGTTGCCGGGGGTCTGGATCACCACGGGCTGCGAGCCGGGCAGCTCGGCACGGGCCGACGGCGGCAGCTCGGAAGCGTCCCCGTACCAACTCCCCGTCCAGATGGGAAAACTGGGGTCCCCCTGCTCGAACTCCACCCACACGCCGGACCCGATCTCCGGGACGACGTACTGCCCCGACCCGCGCCCGGTGAACGGCAGGCAGGGCAGCGCCCAGGTGGACGCCTCGTCCCCGAGCACGTCCGGCACCTGCGCCGTGATCCTGCCGATCCGCAGCGGATCCCTGTTGTCGACCACCCGGCCCCGGAACTTGCCGAGGAAGCGGTTGTTCGGTGCCGCCATACGAAGTAGCTCCTGGTCTGATCCCTGGCGTCCTCTACGGACGGACGGTGGTGCTCCTGGCGATGAGTCCCTCGCGGGAGAGCGTGAAGTTCTGCTGGTACGAGCCGGGCCTGAGGTTGTGCGTGACGGACTTGACGTAGTAGTCGCCGTCGTACGTCACCCCGGCGCCCCGCACCCCGACCAGCTCGCGCGGTCGCAGGATGTAGCCGTGCCGGTTCACATCGAGCGACCCGGACCCGGAGATGGCGTCGGCGGAGGTCGCGGCGCGCGCCAGCGCCTCTGCCTCGGCCTGCCCCGGATCCTTCTTGGCGGTGCCGGACAGGGTCTTGCGCTTGAGCGCGGGCGTGGCACGGCGGCCGAGCGGCGGCCGGAGCGGACTGATGTCGGGCTGGGCGAGCAGGGTGACATCGCGGGTCCGCGGATCCTGCACGCGCGCCTGCGGCTCCTCGCGGGCGGTCCCGTCGTACGCGAACGTGAGCTGGTCGACGGTGGAGTTGTTGTCCATGTTGACGTTGAGGGCGTGCTGCCGCTGCCCGAGCCGCTGTTCGGGCCCCCAGAACGCGACGGACCGCCCGGGGCGTGGCCCGGGTTCGAGATAGAACGTGAACCCGTTAGCCTTCGCCAGCTCGTTCACATACTGGAGATCGGTCCCGGTCTGGTAGTCCACGCGCCACTGTTCACGCGGCGGCTGCCGCACCTGCTCGCGGATGATGCGCGAATCGATGCCGTAATCCGCGTACGTGGCGAGGATCCGCTCGACGCGCTGGGACGGCGCGAGGTTGGGATACCGGTCGGTCCGCTCCTCCAGGTCCATCAGCAGGGTGAGGTCCTCGCCGGTGACGGTGAGGGTGGTCTGCCCCGGCTGATTGCTGGCCCCGACCTCCTGCCGCACGATCAGCCCGTCGAGCAGCACGGTGGAGACGCCCTTGACGGACGCGGTGACGATCACCCGGGTCCGCGGATCGAAGAACCCCTCGGGCAGCAACCGCCGGTTGATCACCCCGGTCTTCGTCAGGTCGAACGCGATCTGGAACCCGCTGCGTTCCCCGGAGGTGGTCGTGATCTGCGCGGACAGCAACGCCTCGGTCACCTCCGCGGGCACGGGCCGGGTGAGTTTGGGCCCCATGTGCAGGGTCAGATGGACGGGCCCGTTCCCGACCGGCTCGTCAGCCACGGCCACCCCCGGGCCCGGGGAACCCGCCCGGCAGCGGAACGTCGATACGCCGGCCGGGCTCGGCGGTCAACTCCCGAGGATCGAGTACGGGGTTGGCATCGGCGATCTGCCACCACTGCCCGGGGTCCCCGAAGTACCGCTGCCCGAGGTGATCGGGCCGCTCCCCGCTGCTGACGATGTGCGGCGCGACGGCGTCCTCCGCCTCGTCGAGCGCGGGCAGCAACCGCCGCTTGGCGTAGCGGACTTCGGTCCCGTCGGCCTGGACGTGCACCCCGATCCCGACATCGTGGTACCGGCTGTCGCGGGGATACGGATGCGATCCGGGGATCGCGTCGAGTGCGCTCTCGTACGGCTCGATCATCTTCGCCTACCTCCCGATCCCGGCGCTGAATCCCACGCCACCACTCAGCCCCAGACTCCCGAGCTGCCCACCCACCGCGGCGGCGGCGAGCCGCTCCTTCTGCGCGAGATGCGCCAGATACAACTCGGCCCCGCGATGCCCGGCGGGCAGATCGCTGACGGTGAGCACCTTGAGCCCGATGCTGAGGCTCGCCCGAATGGGGTTGAGATTCACGTCGAACGCCGACTCGTTGACGGACAGCTCGGTCAGCCGAACGGGCATCACCCGCTTGCTCCCCCAGGTGAAGAGGGTCAGCGGTGTCTCGATCGGACTGATCTCGATGGTCCCGTTCTGCGCCAGCCTGGAAGCGGCCCGAAGCTGCGCGCTGGTCGGCTGCACCAGCATTTCGAGCACGGCGAGCTGAGGATGAATCCCGTCGGGCGCGGCGACCTCGAACTGATCGGTGGCATCGATCTCGGCGGTGAACTTCCAGGTCTCCTGCGCGGGCCCCTTGAGGCGCAGAGCCTCGTTCCTGTCCCCGCTTCCGCTGCCGCCTCCGCCGGAATCACCACTGCCGCCGGCCGACTGGGGCGAGACGGAGCGTTCGAGGGTGTCGGGGTTGAACTGGAGCACGATGATGCGCTGCGGGGTGCCGCGCTCGGGGTCGACGATGACGATGCCGGAGCGGATGGGCTTGGGTATGTCGGCGTACCGGGTCATGGGTTACCTTTCTGGGCCCCTGCGTCGGGTCATCTAGCGAAGTCGTTCGGCCAGCCGAACCCGGAGAGGCTCGTAGTCGAAATCAGGGAACAATGAAGGGAAAAGCCTGAGCATCTGTTTCATACTGTTCTCAACAGCCTCAAATTCGGTCGCGCCCAGGGATACATCGGCGAATAGGTACTGCCACCCGTATGTCCCTTTCGTGAGTAGTAGTGCCTCCATGTACTGGCAGTAGCAGACATCCAGTTTGTAGGTACCGCGGGTGGAATCAAGGAACCAAACTTCCGGTATCGTTACGCATTCTTGTATGCGGAGAGATGTAAGGTGCCCAACGCCGCTGTCGGGAGTACTGTCGATGACCTTGAATTCCGACACAAGTTGACGTTCGGTTTCGGGCATACCGTCCCATCCAAGGTGGGGCGATGGATGGGCGAGGGCAACCAGGAGAAATGGCAGGTTGAACTCTCCGGTGAGTTCAGTCGGTGATTGATCGATATGCCAGTGTGCAGCCACCTCGTTGAACCTGATCAGGCAGCGCTGCAGCGATGGGTCCAGTGAAATCCCTAGCCAGGCAGCAATCTTCTCGAAAATTTCTGCACTGTTTCCGTATGTTTCATCGATTTCCCCTTGGGTGCGAACCAGTACATTCATTTCGGGCGACACGTGAAGACTCGCAAGCATCCTCGAATATTTTTCTTCGAATCCTGACATCGCCGTCATGGTTACAATTCCTCCCCTGGGGATTTATGGATCGGTTACTTCTTGGCGATGATGTTGGGGTCGGTTAGAATTCTCGCGACCACGGCCGAGAAGTCTGGCAGGGGCGGAGTCCCCGGCTTCTTTCCCAGCTCATATGAGTGCAACTTGCTCAAAAGGTCAACTTTGTTGGAGAAAGGACCAAGCGCCTTTATGCGTCTTCCGAAGCCTAGCGTAGCGCCAAGGGCTATTGCGATCTGTTCAGCAGATTCACGGTTTACGTTGATTGCTCTCGTGGGTGAGCCAGTGGGAATAATTACGGAGTCGGAGACGGTACGGTTACTTGTAGGCTTCTTCTCTTCCCACTTGTTGTTAGCGTTCACCTTGTAGCCTCCCCACAGGGATGTAATCCTCCTGGGGATGTAGTCTTGCCAAGACGGCGATCTGCCTGAGCTGAAGGTGACATGCACAAGATACCAAATCATGTCCTCAGAGCCTCCTGCCTTGCGTGCCGCGTTAGCCTTTCCCTCGACCTTGTTGTAGAAGTGATTGTTCACCGCAACTGGTGCGGGAACAAGATTGGATCCGGTGGCTAGGCCGCCCATGCTTTCCGGAAGTAGGTGCATCCTCTTGTACCACCCAGGCGAGGTCGTGAATTTTGCTGTCTTGGCTTGGTCCCAGCCTTTAGGATTTCCCTTCTTGGCGAGACTGGCAATTTCACCGTTGGGGGTGCTCGGCTGGATATAATGGGCTTTGGTTTGGCGTGGAGCTAGGACCCCGTCCGCAAAAGCAGGGAGAACGGTGGGCGGCAAGGGCGGTTTCTTGCCGCCATAGACCCTGTCGGCCATATTTTGTGCCAGATCCTTAAGTTGGCCCCGCAAAGCGCGGTAGTCCCGCTCCCAGGTTTTTCCAACAGTCCCCGCAGGGACCTTCCGTGGCAGCCGCTTTTGCAGCGCTTTCACTGCGCGGTAATTCCCCTTAGCGGCTCGCCACGCTTGAAGCTGGTGGCTTTGCTTCTGGGGCTCCTTTATTGCCCTGATGTCGAAGTCCCAGTCATTTAGGAAGTCGTCAACTTCCGTTGTGACACTGTGGACCTCAAGTTCTGCTCCGCCTCCGCGCCCATCGAACTGCAGGGTGTGCACTGTCCCAGTTTCATCACGGTATTTCACCGTCGGTAGGTTGAGGTCTCTCATGCTGTCCTGGCGCTGGCGCTCCTGCTCACGCTGGCTGTCACGCTTCCGTTCGCGGTTGCGCCGCAGCCGGTCCCGCTGCCGCCTCCACTGGTCCCTCAGCCGGCGGGTGTGGTTGTTGATCCTGCGGCCCAGCTTGCGGCCCTTGCCGAAGAGGCGGCGGGCGGCCCTGCGTGCCCTGTTCAGGGCCGACTTGATGGTCTGGCGGGCGCGGCGGAGTTTGCGGCGGGTGGGGGACTCGGGGCGGCGGCGCTTCTTGGTGAGGTCGGGTTTGCGGGTGCCGTCGCGGTCCTTGGCCGGGCGGCGCTTCTTGGGGCGGAGGGTGTCGCGGGCCGGGCCTCGGCGGGGTTTGCCCGGGGTGGCCTTGTCGTCGTCGCGGCGCAGCTTGCGCCGCGCGTCGCGCATGCGGCGGCGGGCCGTGTTGACCTCGCGGCCCTCCTCGCGGCGTTCCTCGTCGTCGCGGCGCTTCTTGGGCTTGCCGGCGCGCGCCGGGCGCGGCCTCTTCTCCGGGGAGGGGCGCTTTGTCGGACGGGGGCCCGGCTTCGGGCGGGAGGTCTCGTCCCGGGAGGGCTTGCGGGGGGCCGGGCGTTGGCCGAGTTTGTCGGCGGGACCGTCCTTCTCCGTCGGGCCCGGCTTGTTTGTCGGGCCCGGGCTCTCCGCCTGGCCCGGCTTGTTCGGCGTGCTGGGGGCCCCAGGCGCGTCCGGCGGGCCTGGCCGCTTCTTGCTGCGGATGCCCTTCAGCATGTCGCCGAGCTTGCGGGTCACTCCGCCCATGAACCTGCTGATGCCTTCGACCAGGAACTGGTAGATCAGTTCCAGCAGGGCGACGACCCCCGCCGCGACCGCTTTCGCGAAGGGCAGCGCTCCGTTTCCGCTCTTCACCGACTTCAGGAAGTCCATGAAGAGGCCGAATGCGGCCAGGATTTCACTGAGCGCTCCCCATGCCACCTGCAGTGCGTCGATGATCGCCATGACCCACCCGGCGCCCGGGATCAGCTTGGCGACGACCTTTTCGACAACCATCACACCGATGATCACCGGCAGTTGGGGCAGCGCCTCGTCCCAGGCCATCTGGGCCATTTGTTCCACGGTGACGCCGCCCGAGATCAGCTCCTGGAAATCCTCCATCGGAACGCCGATGAGTTCCTGGACCTTCTGGTTGAACCACTCCTTGACCGCGGCCTTGACCTCGTCGAAGAGGTGGTCCCTGGCACCCGTCTCGGCTGCCGCGCCCGCCTTGCTGATCCAGTCGCCGGGGTCGGAGACGATGTCGTTGAAGATGGCGGCCCATTCACCGAGCCCCGCGACCACGGCGGCGCCGAACTCCAGGGCGCCGACCGTGACGGTCTCGGCGAGGTCGACGGCGGCGAGGAGCCCGCCCTCCAGCATGTCCAGCCCCGCGGTGAGGGCACCCGCCAGCCCGTCGAGCAGTGTTCCGGCGACTTCCTTGAGCGCGTCGGCGGCCTCGTTGACCTTCTCCACGGCCCAGTCGCGGGCACCGTCGATGGTGTTGCGCCACTTGTCGCGCATCGCCGGGTAGTCGGCGAGGAGTTCGTCGCCGAGGGCGATCAGGGCATCGGCGAACTCGTTGATCTGGTCGATGACCCAGTTGCGCGCCGCGTCGATGAGCTTGAAGACCTGCTCTTTGAACTCGTCGATGATGTCGGTGACGGCTTTGCGTGCTTTCTCGAAGAGAGTCTTGATGCCGTTCTTGAGCTCTTCGAACATCTCCTTGAGCTTCTCGATGGCCTCTTCGAGCCAGTTGTCGGCGTCCTTCTCGCCGTCCTTCTGCTTCTTCTCCGCCTCCTTCTCCGCACCCGTCTGCTCGTCATCGATCTTCTTGTTGTCGTCCTCGGTGCGCTTGTCGACGTCCTTGTCGGTCTCCTCTTCCTTGTCGTCGATGTCCTTGCGGACCTTGTCGTACTTCTTGCCCTTCTTGCCGTCGATCTCCGTGACCTTGTCGTCCTGCTCCTTCCGCCACTTGTCGCGGGAGTCGGAGATCTCGGACTGGCCCTTCTGACGCGCGTTGTCCTGCGTCTTGCTGCTGGCGTCGACTTCCCTCTTCAGGTCCTTGTCGTGCTTCTGTTTGTCGTCCCTGGCTTTGTCGTCCTTGGTCTTGCGCTCCGTCGACATCTTCTGCTGGCCGTCGGCGAAGCCCGCCTGGATCTGCGGGCCACGGTCGTGTTCGGCCACGGCGGAGGCGGACTCGATCGGCACGCCGCCACCGGACGCCTTGCGCGCCCCGCCCCTCCCCGCGCGCTTCCCGCCTCCAGGGACCTTGCCGGTCAGGGTCTCCTTGGGGACGTCCGGATAGATCCCGTCCTCGCCCATCGGCCGGGCGGCGTCCTCGCGGCCGGACTGGTGCAGCTCGTTCTTCCGCTCGTCGAGCTTCTGTCCCTGCTCATCCGTGCGCCGCGGGTCGGAGTCGTCCTGGAGCGGCAGCCCTGGCGCGTTGCCCACCTTGGCGCCGTGCATGCCCTCGTCGGTGGTGGGGAGCTGGAGGATCGAATCGATCAGATCGTCGAGCGGGAGGATCTCCTTGAGGAGCCCCCCGAGCAACGCCAGGCCGATGTCCCACCAGCTCGGCTCCGGCATATCGGTGGCGGGGAGCTCCCCTTCGGGCTTCTGCTCGCCTTTGATGTCGGGGGTCTTGCCCTGGGCCGCGTCGGTACGGGAGACCTTGGCGTTGCTGTAGGTCCCCGGAGCCGCGGCCCGCGGGCCGCCCGGCACGGTCTTCGGTGAGCCGGACGGACGCTCCGTCCTGGGCGGGCCCTTGCGCAGCGCCGCGCGCTCCTTGCCGACCGAGTTGCCCACCGCCCCGTCGACGCCCCGGAGCGTCTCCAGCGCGACGTGGGGCTTGAGTTTCGACGCCGTGGCCAGGCCCGACTCGGGCGTGCCCTGCGAGACGTCGGGGGCCGGGGCTTCCTTCTTGGGCTTCGCCGGGCCGGATGCCGCGCTGCCACGGCCGCGACCTCCGCCACCGCGCGCGCCACCGCCCCGTGCGGGTGCCGGAGCGGACCGGCCCCCTCCGGCGCCGCCTCCGCCGCTCCGAGCGGCCTTGGCGGCCTTCCTGACCGCCTGCCGCTTGGGCGCCGCCACCTGCCGTGGCGCGGGCTTGGCCGCCCCGGACTTCGGGGACTCCTCGGTCTTGGCGGCGTTGCTTTTCGGCTCCGGGCCTGCCGACATGGGGGAAGGACCGTTGCCCGAGGCGAGTTTGGGTATGGGGGACGGACCTGCCGTGGAGACCTTCTCAGGGCCCGTCTCCTGGCCCGGCGTGGACACGGGCCCCTTCCCCTCGGTGACGTCCGGCCCTTCGGCCATGCCGGCCATGACCTGCGTGTCAGGAGTGTCCACCGGCGCGGAGGACTTCTGGGGCTGCACGGCTGCCCCCGGCGCCGTACCGCCTCCTGCCGTGCCCGTGCCCGTGCCCGTGCTCGCCGCCGGACCGCTTCCCGTACCGGAGGCGGTGGCGGTTTCCACCTCGGCGGCCCCGCCGGAGGAGCCCGCCGACTTCGCGCCCGTCTCTCCGGTGCTGCCCGATCCGCCGCCCGCGCTCGTCCCGCCGTCCGATCCCGAAGCCGAGGACCCCGAGGAGGTACTGGCCGCCTGACGGCGCGCGTCCTCGTCCGCCTTGGCCAGCTGCCCCGGCCCGGCCGTCTCACCGCCGGACCCGGGAACCGGCGGCCCCGAACCCTCGTCGGCGGTACGGGCCGCTTCGTCCCGGCGCTTCGCCTCGGCGTCCTCCTTGCGCTCCTCGGCCTGCTGCTTCTCCCTCTCCGCGTCGTCCGGGTCCGACGGGTCCCGCTCCGTATCGTCGGGCCCCTCGGCGGTCTTATCGTCCGCCCTCTCGTCGGGCTCCGGGCCGATCTCCTGCTCGATGGACTTGTCCGTCGAGAGGTCCCGGGCGAATCGATCCTCGGAGTCGGCGGAGTGGCCGCCTCCGGCACCTGCCCCGTCGGGGTCGTCCTCAGCCTGCCGCAGGGCTTCGGCCGACTGGTCCTGCGTCGCCGGGGAATCGATCACACCGGGGGCGCCGTCTCCCGGGCTGCCGGCCGAGTCCTTCTGGCCGTTCCGGTTCGCCGCTGCCGGGGTGGAGCCGTCGAGGGCGCCGTCGGGCTGCGGGTCTTCGGTGCCCTCCTCCGCTTCCTCTGCGTCCTCTTCGGCTTCCTCGTCCTCCGCCTCCTCTTCGTCCTCCCTCTTTTCCTCGTCGAGTTCCTCCGACTCCTCTTCGAGCCCCAGCGGCTCGTCGTCGGCGTCCTCTTCGTTCTCGGGGTCCCCCGCGCGGCGGTTCTCGTCGAGGTCGCCACCGGTACGGTCCTTCTCTCCGGGCTCCTGCGCGCTCTTGTCCAGGGCCTGGGGGTCGGCTGCGCCCTCCTCGGCGGCCTGGTCCTCGCTCTCGTCCGCGGCCTGCGATTCCTGTTGTGCGTCCTGGCCGTCCTCCTCCTGGCCGCCGCCCGCGTTCTCCTTGTCCTCCTCCGCCGTCTGCCCGGCAGCATCCTTGTCCTGCTGTTGCGCGTCGGCCCGCTCGTTCTGGCGTGCCGTGGCCGTCTCCCGGTCCTGGCCGGCCGCCTGCCCGGACGCCACCGATGCGGTCTGAGCCACGGGAGCCCCGCCGGAACTCGCGGACGGAGCCTGCCCGGCCCCTTCCCTGGCGCTCCCGGCGTCCTGCCGCTGCTCCCGCCGGTCGTCCTTTTCCTTCTCCGCCTTCTTGCGTTCGCCGCGTGCGACGGTCGCGTCCTGCGCACGCTCCTGCCGGATGGCCTCGGCCCCGTCCGGAACGGCTTCGGGCGTCGTGGACGCCTCCAGCGGCAGCGGGCCCTGCCGCTCCGTCTCGTCGACCAGGTCCAGCAGCCGGTCGAGGACCGGGGTGGGCAGCCGTACCTCCAGCCGGTCGAGCACGCTCTCCTGCACCGTCGGTGCCATGCGCGCCAGTTGGAGCCGCGCCCGGCCCGACCGGTCCTCGGGGTCGCCGCGCAGGGAGCGTACGACGCCGTTCGTGAGGCGGTCGATCAGTGTCGCGGGGTCCAGCTCCTCCATGCGGCGCCGGTCCGCGTCCACCGTCGCGTAGCGCAGCCATCCCGGAGTGGCCGGAGCCGGGGCGATCTCCGGGGCCGTCTCGGGACCCTGCTCCTGGTTCCGTACGAGCGCTTGGGCCGTCCCCTCCGCCTCGCGCTCCATCCCCTCCTGCGGCAGGCTCACCGCGCCCAGGTCGCGGCCCGCGCGCAGGGTGCCCAGGCCGTCCGGGTTCTGGATCGTGTGCAGCAACTCGTGGGCCAGCAGGCGCTGTCCGTCCGCCGTACCCGGGCGGTAGGCGCCCTCGCCGAAGAAGATGTCCTGGCCCACCGCGACCGCGTCCGCGCCCAGGAGGGACGTCAGGTGGCCCGCGTCGCGGTCGGTGTGGAGGCGTACGCGGCCGAGGTCGTGGCCGAGCTGTTCCTCCAGCTCGCGGCGGACGCTCACGTCCAGCGGCTGGCCCGCGCCGCTGACGATGTCCTTGGGCTCGGGGGTACGGGACGCCGCGGCGCGCTCCTTGCGCTTGCGGCGCCTGGCCTCCTGTGCGGCACGGGCCTCCTGCGCCGTCGCCGACGTGCTCTGCGTGCTCATCGACCGCCCCCTCGTGTCGACTCACCGCGTCCTGAAAGGCCCGCGTGGACCGCGCGCGCCAGTGCCTCGCCCAGGCGGCGCGGCGAGGTGGTCGCCGGGAGGGGCGGCAGGCCGGTCAGGGCGTCCAGGGCACGGCCGCCGTCCATGGCCAGGGGGACGCCCCGGTCGCGTACGAGCCGGGCCAACTCGGCCTCGAAGGCGGCCGATACGCGGTCCGGGTCCAGCCGGTCGAAGCCGTCCAGGACCAGCTCGCCTATCTCCACCCGCACCGAGGGCATGGGCGACGGCGCCTCGCGACGTGGTTCGTCGTGCCGCTGTTCGTCGTTCCGTACCCCGTTCAGATCCATCCCTGGACCTCCGAAGGCGTCAACGACCGTTCCAGTTTGAGGTATTCGGTGCGCGCCGCCTCCAGCATGTGGCGCATCCGGAGGCGGTCGCCCTCCTCCGCCGCGAGGAAGGCGCCCGACAGCGCGATGTTGCGGATGGAGCCGCCCGCCACGGTCAGCCGGGCCAGCCGCTCGGGATCGATGCCCTTCATCGGGGCCCGCGCGGGCAGCACCCGCCGCCAGATCTCGGCGCGTTCGGCCTCACCGGGGAAGGGGAAGTCGACGACGAAGCGGATCCGGCGCATGAACGCCGTGTCCAGGGCCTGCTTCATGTTGGTCGTCAGGATCGCCAGACCCCGGTACGCCTCCATCCGCATCAGCAGATAGCTGACCTCCAGGTTGGCGTACCGGTCATGGCTGTCCTTCACCTCGCTGCGCTTGCCGAAGAGCGCGTCCGCCTCGTCGAACAGCAGGAGCGCGCCGCCGCGTTCCGCCGCGTCGAAGACCTTGCGCAGGTTCTTCTCGGTCTCCCCGATGTACTTGCTGACCACCTGGGACAGATCGATGATGAAGAGATCCAGCCCCAGCTCCTTCGCCATCACCTCGGCGGCCAGGGTCTTTCCGGTGCCCGAGCCGCCCGCGAAGAGCGCGGTGACCCCGAGGCCACGGCGCAGGGTCGACGCGAAGCCCCACTCCTGGTAGACGGTGGCGCGCTGCCGCACATGCGCCACGGTCTCCCGCAGGATCTTCAACTGCCGCTCCGCCAGGACCAGATCGCCCCACGACGCCTGTGGCTCGATGCGCCGGCCCAGCTCGTCCATGCCCATCCGGGCCTCTTCCAGCCCCGCCTGCCACGCCAGTACGGTGGCGTCCGTGCCGTTCGCGTGCGGAAGGTCCCGTACGACGCCGGCCCCGGCGGCCCTGATGAGATGCGGCGGCAGCGAGAACTGCTCCACGAGGCCCCGCAGATCGTCCTCGGAGATGTCCGGTACGCCGTCGAAGGCGGCCGTCCACACACCGAGCTGTTCCTCGGAGTCGAGGGTCGGTACGGTGACCCGCTCGCCCCGCTGTCGCTCGCCGGGCCGGGGATCGGTGCTGGAGACGCAGAGCGGAACGGCCGCGCTCTCGATGAACGCGTCGGCCGCTCCCGCCTGTTCGCGGTCCAGGCCGTCGCCGGTCTCGACCAGCAGCGCGGCCGGCAGCAGCACCGCCTCGCGCTGCCAGAGCCGGGCCAGCCGGTCGCGTTCCTCCGGGGCGGTGGGCAGATCCGCCGCCGTCAGTGTGTAGAGCCCGAGCCCCGAACGGCGCGCCGCCACCGCGGCGATGTCGGCGCGTGACCGCTGATCGCCGCCGACCAGCTCGACCCGGAGCGGGGCCCGCTGTCCGGCGTCGCCCGCCCACCCCGCGGCGACCCGGTCGGCCGCCAGGTCGTACGAGACCGGGAGCGCGTCCGGTGCCGTCGTACGGCGCAGCAGCCCGTGCAGCCGCGCGTCCAGATAGGGCGAGCCGGCCAGGAAGTGCAGGACGCGTTCGTCGAGGCGGAGCCGGGACACGGTCAGCCGGGTCTCGTCGGCCAGCTCGATCAACCGCCAGCGGCGCAGGGGAGCGACGGGCGTCAGGGCGCTCCAGTGCGGCTCGGGGAGCGCGGCCAGGGCGAGGGAGAACGTCGGGTACGCCCGCTCCGGGTCACCGCTCGCCGCCGCGCAGCGGGCACCGGTGGTGGGGTCCAGCTCCGCCGCCGCGGCGAGGAGCACGATCTTGCGTTCGAAGGGGCTGAGCCCGAAGCAGGAGGCCAGGGCCTCCAGGGTGGCGGGGCGCGCGGGTCCAGGGCCGGTGGACCGGGGCGTAGGGGCGGGGGAGTGCGGTGGGGCGTTCTCGGGGTGTGCGCGCCGCGCGTGGGCGTCGATGTGCGCGAGGACGGAACGTACCGCCTCGGACAGCGCACGGCCGTCCGCCGTCGCCGCGTTGTCCGCCTCCGTACCGGGGTGACTCGCCCGTGTGCCCGTGCCCATGTCCTCACCCGCCCCCGTCTCGCTCACGTCCCTCAGCTCTCCTTGCCGTCGTCGCCCGTGTCGGTGTCCGTCCGGGGCTCTGCGGGGCGCGATCGCGCCCGGCCGCGTCCGCCCGAGGCGGTGGTCTTGCGGGTACGGGACGAGGGCGCCGCCCGTTTCGACGGCGCGGATCGGCTCGGGGCCCGCTTCTTCGTGGACTCGGGCGTGGAATCCGAAGGGGGTTCGGGCGTCTTGTCCTGGGGGGATTCCGCGGTGGGTCCGGGGGCCTGGTCACCCCGCGGCCCGAACGGCACGGCCCGGACCGTCCGGCGTTCCACCGGCTTCGCGGGCACCGGCTTCTCGCGGCCCTCGATCAGCACCAGCGACGCCTGATAGGCCACCGACAGGGTGTACGGGGTCTGGTGGAGCATCCCCCAGAGCTTCGACGTCTCGTCGATGTCCATCACCGTCGGGGTGAAGCGCACCCGCTGGGGGGACGAAGCCAGGTCGCTCCCCGCGAGATACGGGCGCTCGGCGGCCAGTTCGATCAAGTCCTGTGGCAGGAACGGGATTTCGTGCAGTGTGCGGACCACACAGCCGATCAGCCGCTGCCCGACCAGCGTGGTCTCGTCCCCGTACGCGCTGATCAGGTAGTGCAGATCCAGCGCCGCCGCCGCGCGGTTGACCAGTCTGCCGTCCGAGGCGCGGGTCGGCAGGTCGGTGTGGCGCATCGACGGGTTGGGTGCCACCTGGTAGAGGAAGACATTGATCGTCGGTTCCGTCGGGGGTTCCGCGGGCGGCTTGCGCGTCTCCACCGTGACCGCGATGTCCATCTCGGGGGACAGGTTGTTCCCGATCAGCAGGGCCAGGGCCTGGGTGACCGTCGCGACGGCAAGTGCGTTGCTCATGAACTCAGTTCCTCCTCTCGCCGCGGGCCAGATAGTCGTCCAGGGTCAGCGCGGGCGCGCGCCGTCCGGTGGGGTCCGGGCGGTCGGCCGCCGGGCGTGGCCCGCCGGGCGGCGGCGCCGCGCTCACCTCCAGCCGGCCTATCTGTACGTGGACCACGCGCTCGGCGGGCCGGGGCGCCCGGCGTCCCACCCCGCCCTGCGCGGCGCCGCGCGCGGTGGTCGTGTCGCTGTCGCGCGGGCGGGCCCGGCCCGGGTCCGCGGCCCGCGGAGCACCGGCCGCGCCGGGTGCGGGCGCGGTCCGGGCGTCGCGCGGCGCGGGGAAGACGTCGGTCTCCGCCGGGTGGCGCGACGGGCGCGAGCCGTCGGCCGCCCCCCTGCGGGGTCCGGCGGCGGGGCGCGGAGCCGGCCGCAGCGCGGGCCGCTCCGCCCCCGTATCGGGGAAGGGTCCGGCGGCCGGGTCCGGCCATCCCGCCGGGTCCTCGGCGCGCGCGGCCCCGGTCCGTACGACCGTGTGCCGGTCCGTGCGCACCTCGCGCTCGTGCCGTATCAACTCGACCGTCCCGAAGGTCGGTTCGGGCGCGGTCGGGATCAGGGAAGCGGGCGCGTCGGGTTCGGGTGGCGCCGTACGCAGCGCCTCGACGCGTTCGAACGGGCCGGGCAGCCGGGGCCGTACCCGGGTCACCCCGGCGGCACCGCCGCGCGAGCCGGTGTCCCCGCCCCCGGCGCCGTCGGCCGCGGACACCGGTGTGTACCGGGCGAGCAGCCGGTCGAAGTAGTCAGACATCCGCGCACAGCTCCAGGTAGTAACGGCGCCGCAGCGGGCTGAGCGCCAGGATCTCCGGCTCGCTCCACCCGTAGGCGGTGGCGAGCAGATGAACGTCGAGGAGCAAGTCCCTTGCCCAGGTGTCGAGTTCCGCCCACAGATAGGAAGAGATGTCCAGCTCGGCGGCGGTGGCCCCACCGCACTCGGGACAGCTCACGTTCAGGGTCACCTCGGCGGCCGGGTCCGCCTCCGCCGCGGCCTCGGCCAGCCGCCGCTGGACGCCGGCCGGCAGCAGCTCGGTCAGCCGCTCCGGCGGCGCGGCCGTCCCGTCCCGTACGGCCGAGACCGTGCAGCGCGCCACCAGCAGCCGGCGGGCCTCCGCCGCATCGGCCGCGGCGCCGGCCGCCGCGAGGTCGGCGACGGTGGGCAGCCGGAACTCGACCACCCACTCGCCCTCCGTCACCCGCAGCGGACCGTCCCGGCCCGGCCCCCGGGCGCCGAACGCCGTCGCGTCGAGGTCGAACTCCATGGCCGCCCCGCAGGCGCCGCACTCCGCGCGTACCTGCATGCGCTCGCCGAACAGGGCCCGGCGCAGCGCGAACAGATCCGCCTCCCGCTCCCCGACGGGCAGCGACAGCAGGGTGTCGGTGGCGGCCCCCGGGCGGGCCGCCCGGTGCAGCAGCAGCGACCTTCCCGAGCCGTGCTGGGCCAGTCCGGCCTCCCAGGTGGCGAGCAGCTCGGCGGGGCCCGTCGGCGTCATCCCTCAGTCCTCCGTTCAGGATCCGGGTCGGGGAATGACGCGACTAGGCCGGGTGGGTGAAGGACGGCTCCACCGGCTCCTCCACCTCGTAGTCCCGTTCCCAGCCCTCGCATTCGAGCTTCACGCTCTGGATCGCGACGGCGTTCGCGTTCGCGTCCAGTTCGCCGAGCACCTGGTATTCGCTCACCCAGGCCCGGTAGAGCTTGTGCGAGACCGCCACCTGACCGGCCTCGTTGAGGACCTGGATGATGATGTCCTTGCGGAAGTCGCGGAGCGACACTTCGGCGCCGAGTCCGGCTCCGACCTGCCAGACCTTGTTGGCCCAGCGGTCGAACTCCGGGTCGTGGGTGACGCCGCGTTCCAGCGTGACCCCCTCGAATTCGGAGCGGCCCGGCGATTTGCGCGGAGAACTGGGGTCGCCGCCGTGGCGGTGTTTGACCACCTCGGTGGTGCGCTTCAGTGGACTGATCTTGCTGACGCCCGCGACCGTTCGACCGTCCCAGAGAACCAGGAACTTGAAATTCTTGTAGGGGTCGAAACGATGGGCGTTGATCTGGAACTCAGCCATCGGTTTCCTCTGCGTTTCCTTGTTCCTCGGCCTGGTCAGGAAAGGTCGAACTGCCCCGCGACCTGCTGGATCTTGACGATCACGAACTCCGCGGGCTTGACCGGCGCGATGCCGATCACGACGTTGACCACCCCGTTGTCGATATCGGCCTCGGTGGTGGTGTCCTTGTCGCACTTGACGAAGTACGCCTCGCGCGGTGTGCCGCCCTTGAACGCGCCCTGCCGGAAGAGGTCGTTGAGGTACGCCGACGCCTTCAGCCGGATCTGCTGCCACAACTGCTCGGTGTTGGGCTCGAAGACGACCCACTGGAGGCCGCGGTGGAGGGACTCCTCGACATGCAGCGCGAGCCGCCGCACCGGCACGTACTTCCACTCGCTGTCGAGCGCGTCGGCGCCCGCCAGCGTCCTGGCGCCCCACACCAGCGGGCCTACCACCGGGAACGTACGCAGGCAGTTCACGCCGAGAGGGTTCAGCAGGCCGTTCTCCCGGTCGCTCAGCTTGACCGTCAGCGACCGCACCCCGGCCAGCCGTGCCTCGGTGCCGGCCGGCGCCTTCCACACCCCGCGCTCGCTGTCGATGCGGGCGACGACCCCGGCGACCGCCCCCGAGGGCGGGAAGGCGCGCAGCCGTCCGGTGAGCGGGTCCGTGAGCTGTACGTGCGGGAAGTACAGCGCCGCGTGATCACCGCGTACGGCGTCGAAGGCGCCGATCCCGGCCCGTGCCGCGTCCACATTGCCCCAGGCGGAGGGCGAGTCGACGAGCAGGAAGATCCGGCGCTCCTGGCAGAGCTGGCCGGCCGCGGAGACCACGGTGACCATGTCGTCGGTGGACTCGTACGCCGAGAGCTCCGGCAGGACCAGCAGGTTGACGTCGTCGACATCGCGCAGCGCCTGGATGCCGGTCTTGGCCGTCTCGCTGCCGATGAGGTCGCGGGGGCCCGGCGGGTCGCCGTCCTCGCCGCCCTCCAGGGCGAAGGCGGGCGGGTTGACCGAGCCTTCCAGCCCCAGGTCGTTGGCGCACTCCCCGACGAAGCGCACCACGTCGGCGGGGTCGATGGACCCGGCGACGACCTGGATCCGGCGGCCGAACGGGGTGACCTGGACACCCGCGTACGTGTGTTTCCCCGGCGCGTCCGGCAGCGAGCGGAGCTTGCGCTCCAGCAGCAGTGCCAACTCCACCACATTGGCGGGCTTCTCACCGTCGTGGTGCGGGTCGTGGAGTGTGAACTCGCGCTCCACGTCGCCGATCTTCACCTTCAACTCGACGTGGAGGTTCGGGAGTTTGGCCGCGAACGGCTTGGAGACGGTGCCGGAGGGGTCCGGCCGGTCCCGGTCCACGGCCTTGACCCGGACGAGCGCGGAGCCGCTGTTGACCACCGTCTCCACGAACCGGCCGTGGCCGGGATCCATGGACAGGCCGGTGAAGGACTCGCGGGCCCCGCCGCGCGCGTCCAGGACCTGGAGGTTGAACGTACGGTCGGGGGCGGGGGTGTCGTGGTCGACCGCCACCCGCAGCCGTGAGCCCCAGCTCCCGGGCTCCTTGGCGTGCACCTCCAGCACCGGGCAATCGCTCTTGCCCTCCGTGGAGTTGAGCGTGACGCACGCCTCCTTGCCGGTGCCGGCCCTGGCCACGCGCACGATCACCGCGACCGCCCCGCCGTTGCCGAAGAACTGGTGCACGGCGTAGCCGACGGCGCCGCGAGCGGTGAGCCCGCCGAAACGGCGCTCGAAGTCCGCGAAGCTGGTGACCCGCACCGGCTGATGGAGCGGGCCCCGGCGGGTGTGGCCCACGAACGCGGTCACCGAGGTGGTGACCGACGCGATGGTACGGACGCTGCTGGGGAGTTCTTCGATGTAAACGCCGGGGTAGCCCATATGCGTCGGCATTCCCCCTCCATTCCCTTCGCGCACCAAGATATGAGGAGGGAAGGTGAAGGTGTGGCGTCCATGCGAAGAAGTCGAATACGCATGCGCACGCAATCCCTACGTTCCCCCGTCACACCCCCATGCGATAGCGGTACCGGTCTCGCGTGGTCATTCGTCCGACGTCGACGGTGGTCAGCCGTCGGGGCCGTTCGCATGATCATGCGTTGTGTCTCTTGATGTATGAGTGCCGCTTGCGAGTCTCGTTTCTTTCTCAAGGAATGGTCAAGAGATCGATTCGGTCATTGGTTGATCCTTTTCCCGAAGGGTCGCCGGAATGGTATAGGGCGTGGTCAGCGGCGTGCGGACGGAAAAATATGGAGGTGAATTCACGGTGGCTTCACAGAAGGGTTTCCGGCCGGGGTGCGAAACAAGCCGAAGAGAATTTCCCACGGCGCGCCCCTTTGCCCGGGGGCCGTGTCCGTGCGGGCCCCGGTGGAGGCCCGAGGCTGATGTCGTTTTTCTGCCAGCCGGGAGGCTCCGCGTGCCCGATGCTTGACCTATGCACACCGCCACGCACCTCGCGATGCACGCCGACACGGAGCGCTGTGTCCGGGCCGTCAGGTCCAAGGACGCGCGCTTCGACGGCTGGTTCTTCACCGCGGTCCTCACCACGCGCATCTACTGCCGGCCGAGCTGTCCGGTGGTGCCGCCCAAGGCCGAGAACATGACCTTCTACCCGAGCGCCGCCGCCTGCCAGCAGGCAGGGTTCCGCGCCTGCAAGCGGTGCAGGCCCGACACCAGCCCCGGCTCCCCGGAGTGGAACGCCCGCGCCGACACCGTCGCCCGCGCCATGCGGCTGATCCAGGACGGCGTCGTCGACCGTGAGGGCGTCCCCGGGCTCGCCACCCGCCTCGGCTACTCCGCCCGCCAGATCGAGCGCCAGCTCCGCGCCGAACTGGGCGCGGGGCCGCTCGCCCTCGCCCGCGCGCAGCGGGCGCAGACCGCGCGGCTGCTCATCGAGACGACCGGGCTGCCGATGGCCGAGATCGCCTTCGCCGCCGGGTTCGCCTCGATCCGGGCGTTCAACGACACCGTGCGGGAGGTCTTCGCGCTCCCGCCGGGCGAACTGCGCGCCCGGGCCGCCCGGAGCGCGCGCGGTTCACGTGCCCCGCGCCCCGGCGGACAGGTTCGTACGTCCGAGCGGAGCCGTACGTCCGAGCGGCCCCCTGCCGCCGCCGAGGGGACCCTCACCCCCGGGGTGATCTGTCTGCGCCTGCCGTTCCGCGCACCCCTCACCCCGGACAACCTCTTCGGGCATCTCGCCGCGACCGCCGTCCCGGGCGTCGAGGAGTGGCGGGACGGCGCCTACCGCCGCACGCTCTCCCTCCCGTACGGGCACGGCATCGTCGCCCTCACCCCCCGCCCCGACCACATCGCCTGCCGGCTCTCCCTCACCGACCCGCGCGATCTCACGGTCGCCATCAGCGGCTGCCGCCGGATGCTCGACCTCGACGCCGACCCCGTCGCCGTCGACGGGCAACTGCGCGCCGATCCGCTGCTGGCCCCGCTGGTCGACAAGGCGCCGGGGCGGCGGGTGCCCCGTACCGTGGACGCCGCCGAGTTCGCCGTACGGGCGGTGCTCGGCCAGCAGGTCTCCACCGCCGCCGCGCGGACCCACGCCGGCCGCCTCGTCAGGGCGTACGGAGAGCCGGTCGACGACCCGGAGGGCGGGCTCACCCATCTCTTCCCGTCCCCGGCGGCGCTCGCCGCGCTCGACCCCGAGGGCCTGGCCCTGCCGCGCAGCCGGCGGACGACGCTCACCACCCTGGTCGCGGCCCTCGCCGACGGCACGCTGCGGCTCGGCCCTGACAGCGACTGGGAGGAGGCGCGGGCCCGGCTCACCGCGCTGCCCGGGTTCGGTCCCTGGACGGTCGAGGTGATCGTCATGCGCGCGCTCGGCGACCCGGACGCGTTCCTGCCCACGGACCTCGGTATCCGCCGGGCCGCCGAGGGCCTCGGACTGCCCTCGACGCCCGCCGCGCTGACGGCCCGCGCCGCCGCCTGGCGGCCCTGGCGCGCGTACGCCGTGCAGTATCTGTGGGCCACCGAGGACCACGCCATCAACCACCTGCCCTCGTAAGGGAGTTGAATCCGTCATGGACACCCCGACCACCACTGCGGACGCGACCCGCACCGCACGCACCGCACACACGGAGCACACCGCACACACCGCACACACCGCACACACCGTTCATACGGTGATCGACAGTCCGTACGGGCCGCTGACACTCGTCGCCACCGACGGAGTCCTGAGCGGCCTCTACATGCACGAGCAGCGCCACCGCCCGCCCGAGGAGTCCTTCGGCGTCCACGACCCCGGTCCGTTCGACGAGGCGGTACGTCAGCTCACCGCGTACTTCGAGGGCGAACTGACGGTGTTCGACGTGCCGTTGGCGCTGCACGGCACCCCGTTCCAGCGCCGGGTGTGGGAGCAGCTCCTGCGGATCCCGTACGGCGAGACCCGCTCGTACGGCGAACTCGCCGAACACCTCGGCAAGCCGGGCGCCTCACGCGCCGTCGGACTGGCCAACGGTAAGAACCCGGTCAGCATCATCGTCCCCTGCCACCGGGTCATCGGCTCCACCGGCGGTCTCACCGGATACGGCGGCGGCCTGAGCCGCAAGCAGCGGCTCCTCGCCTTCGAGGGCGCCCCGGCGGCCGGCGGGGGAGCGGTGACCGACGGGCTGTGGTGAGGCCCGGTACCGGGGGGCCCGGCGGAACGGGACCCCCCCGCCCCCCCCCCCCGGGGTGAGGGCCCCCCCCCCCGGGGGGAACGGGGGGGGGGAGGCCCCCGCCCCCCGGGCGCGTCCCACCCGCCCGCGCGGCGCGGG
>NZ_JBHZDA010000009.1:61804-71487 GCF_042755665.1 Streptomyces sp. NPDC059142 | reverse complement strand
CCGGCCGGGGCCCCCGGGGGGGGGGGGGGGCGGGGGGCCCCGGAGTTGGGGGGCGGGCCCGGGGGGGGGGCGGGGGGGGGCCCCCCCCCCCCGCCCCCCCCCCCGCCGGTGGTTCAGGACGCGCCCGTCGGTGTGAACGGGTTCGGTGTCAGCCCCGTCCAGCGGTGCAGGACCGCGCGGCCGGTCTGCCGGGTCACACCGCCGGACTGGACGGTGCCCGCCTCGGCGACGTAGTGGCGTCCGTCGTCCAGGGCGATCAGCCCGTACTGTCCGGCCGCCTCCCAGCCGTACACACCGGACGCCCTGTGGTACAGCCCCTGGGGCAGTAGGGACAGCAACGTCCCGCGCTCCGCGAGGCGTTGGCCGCGTACGGCGGCCTGTACGGGGCGCTTGGAGCCGTCCACGACGAAGAGGGAGTAGTTGGGGAATGCGGTCTTCCTGCCCTTGTACACGGCCATCAGCCAGTTGCCGCTGCGCGCGTCGTACTCCAGATTCTGCACGCCGTACGTGGTGTTGCCGGTGTACACGAAGTACTTGCCGTCCGGCGCGGGCGGGCCCGAGGTGTGCGGGGCGCCCTCGGTCAGCGGGCGCTCGTACTTCTTCCACGCCCGGACGTCGTACTGGAGCAGCACCTGATGGTCGTTGTCGCTCCGGGCGGTGTTGGAGTAGATCCCGTACGCGACCGTGAGTTTGAGGCCGCCCCGCCCGTCGAACGAGGAGCCGAAGGCGACCCCGTCGATCCCGCTGCAACCGTAGCGGTGGTCCGGGGTGTCGGCGGTGTCGCCGTCGAAGACACCGTCGCCGTTCATGTCGGCGGTGTAGTCCTTCACGACCTCGTCGAGATGGACGGTGGAGACCACACCGGTGGACGCCGCGTCCATGTTCATCCGATCGATACGGTCCCCGTCGAACACGGCGATGTAGAACGCCTTCGCCGCCTTGTACTCCAGGGATCCGTACACCCGGCCGTCCGCCGTGCTGAAGTCCAGGTCCCCGAGGTGGCCGGTGAAACCGGTGACGGAACCGAGGGGTCTGCCGTTCAGGTCCGTCTTCACCAGCAGGTTGGTGAAGGAGAAGTACATGACGCCCTTGACGCGGTCCACCGCCATGCCCTGGAGATGCCCCGACTCCCAGGCGCCCCCGTCGACCGCCGCGGGCAGCGTCGGCAGGGCGGCGGCAACCGCCGGGGCGGCCGGCTTCCGTACGGTACGGGCCGCCCCCGCGTCCTCGGCATGGGCCGCGCCCCCGCCGGCCACGACGGCGGAGCCGACGAGCACGGACGTGAAGAGGGCCGCCGTGAGCCGGCCGCGTGTCTGCCTTCGCATGATGCCTCCGGGGGTCGTGGGACTCCAGTGGGACACCAGGATGGTGCCGCGAAGGCGTGCACGGGGGACCAACGCGGAATGAACGCGCGATTCGGCTCGAACGGCCCGTCATATCGGCGGCGCGGCTCCATGGGAGGGGCCGGGACGGCGGCGGGGGCCGGGCCGACCGTCATGGCGTGTCACCGGTGCGTGGGTGGGGTGCGGACCGTGTCTTCAGGCCGCCCGGGGCCGTCTCCTGTCCGGGCGGCCGGGCGGGCGGTCGGTGTGATGTCAGCCCTCCGGGGTGGCGGTGAGGGCGACGGGCATGACCAGGGTGGTGAAGCTGCCCTGGTCCGCCGAGCGCACCAGCACCGGTTCGGTCGCGTCGGAGATCTCCAGCAGGACGTCGGGGCCGACGCTCGCTTCGAGCGCCGGGGCGAGGACGGCCGGGTCGAAGCCGATCCGCAGGGGCGACGCGCCGATACGGAGGGCGCGCAGGGTGGTGGAACCGCCCTCGGACGGACCGTCGGACGCGTCGTCGGGGCCCGAGGGCCGGGGCTGCCGGCCGGGGTGCCCGGCCGGTGAGATGTGTACGTCGTCCGCGCCGAGCCGCAGGGCGACCGCCTGCGCGCCGTCGCCGTCGCCGTCCGCCCCGTCCGCCCCGGCGCAGGCGGTGACCGCGTCGAGGAGGGCCGCCCGGTCCACGATCAGCCGGTGCCGGGTCTCGGGCAGCGCGGTGAGCACCTCCCGGTAGGCGGGGAACTCGCCTACCCACAGCTTCAGTTCACGGGAGCCCGAGCCGTCCGCGTCGGAGATCCGGGCCTCGTCGGTGTCGATCTCGACGGTCACCGCGGCGCACCGCGCGGCCCAGGCACCCGCCTCGGCCAACGGCCCCGCGTCCAGCAGTACATGGCGGTCCGGTCCCTCCACCGCGACCACCGGCTTCAGGACCCGGGTCGAGAGGCGGTAGCGGTCGGTGGCCACCAGCCGGACCTCGCCGGCGTCGATCTCGACGAGGACCCGGCCGAGGACCGGATGGTCCGGATTGTCGCCGACCGCCGAGGCCACCTGCCGTACGGCCCCGGCCAGTTCGGCCCCGCCGAGCCGTACCCGGGTGACCGGGTCCTTCCCGTCGTCGGTGCCGCTCCCGTCGGCCGGCCAGGGCGCGCCGTCCGCGCCCCGCGCACCGGGCAGGGAACGCAGCACGGCCGCGATCGTGGCGTCGGCCGTCCGTGACCGTTCCCGTACGGTGGAGCGGTGGCGCTCCAGCATCGTGCGGGCCGCGTCCGGGTCGCCGTCGAGCACCACCATCACCTCCGCGAGCGGCATCCCCGCCTCGCGCAGGCTCCGCAGGACGCGGGCCCGCATCTCCTGGTCGAGACTGTAGGAGCGGTAGCCGGTCGTGGCGTCGACCCGGGCGGGGACCAGGACGCCGCAGTCGTCGTAGAAGCGCAGGGCGCTCGGTGCGAGGCCGACACGCCGGGCGAAGGCGCTGATGCTCAGCAGCTCCGGCTGGAAGAGGCCGATCGAGACGTCCACGGGCGTGGAGTGGGAGGGTGCGGAGTCCGAGGAGGCCGCCCCTGTAGTGCTGTCCATGGCGGTGATTGTCGACGTTCAGGCAACCTGAAAGTCAACCCCGGACCCCCGCGGCCGCCCGGCCGGCGGCGCTCACGGATAGCTCGCCGTCAGCATCGAGGTCGCCAGCTCCACCCGGGAGCGTAGCCCCGTACGCTGGAAGAGCCTGGTCAGCCGGCTCGCCACACTGCCCTCGCTGACCCCGAGCGCCGCCGCGAGCTGACGGTTGGACAGCCCCTCGGCGACCAGCGTCGCCAGCAGCCGTTCGTTCTCCTCGGTCACCGTCCGCCGGTCCGGTACCGGCAGCCCCGCGTCGCGCAGCGCCGTCCGGGTCCGGTAGCGCCACAGCAGCGCGTCCAACTCCCCGAACAGGTCGTACGCCTCCCGGAGCCGGACCTCGCGGAGGCGCGGGTCGCTCTGCGGGCCCGCGACGCCCACCGGCGACGCGACGCTCAGCAGCGTACGGGCCGTCTCGAAGGGCCGGCCGGAGGCGCGGGCCAGGGCCAGGGCCTCGCGCACGCACACCTCGGGGGCGGGCAGTGACGCGTGGGGCGCGGGGCAGTGCCGCAGGACCAGCAGGCAGGTCAGCAGCGAGAGCAGCCGGGCGCTGTCACCGCCCACGGAGGCGGCCGTACGGTCCAGCCGGCTCAGACAGGCCCTCGCGCGTTCCGGGTGGCCCCGCTCGGCCTCCAGGACCGCGAGGGCCGCCCACAGGGACTCGGTGCCGAAGACGTAGCCGTGTTCCGACGCCTCGGCCAGCCCCCTGCGCAGCGCCTTCTCGGCGCGGGAGTCCTCGCCCATCAGCCGGTGGACGGCGGCCTGTTCGGCGTCGAGCAGATACGTCATGGAGTTGGTGACGGCCCGCGCCGTGTCCAGCACGGTCCGGGCGCGCGACGGCCAGCCACGGGCGAGCAGCATGGTCGAGGTCCGGGCGCGGGCCAGGACACTGGCGGGCATCCGGGCGGTGGCCGGGCTGTTGGCCATCAGCGAGCGGGCCCGCGCCATCGCCTCGTCCCAGGAACCGCTCAGGTAGTTCATCAGGATGAACTGCCTGTCCGGGAGTTGGTCCTCCTTCAGGTCGCGCCGCGCGACGAGATCCCGGGCCTCGGCCAGTTCGCTCATACCGAGCAGGAAGTCGCACTGGAGGACGGTCACTTCGAGCAGCAGATGCGGCGCGGAGGGCGCCTGGGCCGAGTGGTGCAGCGTACGCCGGAAGGGGGCGGCGTCCCCGGTCATCAGCCGCGCGGCCGTCTCGCACATCGTGATGAAGAGCCGTGCCACCGGATGCGGGTGGACATGGACGGGCGAGCGCGCGATCAGCTCCAGGGCCTCGGACCAGAGCCCCAGCAGACAGAGCGCGACCACCCCCAGGACCTCGGACTCCCGGTCGGCTCCGGCGCCGGAGGCCCGGGCCCGGTGCAGGGTGGCGGGCCCGCGCAGCGCGGTCAGATCGCCGGAGGCGGCCCGCGCCGCCAGTTCGACCACCGCCAGCTCCAGCCGGGTCCCCGGTTCCATCTCGCGGGCGTGCCGCTCCAGCAGGGCCGCCGCTGCCTCCGCCGCGCCGGGCCCGTTCCCGGTGGAGTCGGCGGTGGCCGCGTACCGGGACAGGGTCGAGGCGAGCAGCGCGGGATCGTCGGTCAGCCCCGCGGCCGTCTCCAGCCAGCGGGACGACTCCGGCACCTCGGCGGCGTCCGACTTCCGTGCCGCGGCGAGCAGTTCGGCCGTGGCCCGGCGCCGGTCGACGAACGGTCCCGCGTCGGCGATGCGGTTCGCCAGATAGGCGCGGCGTACGTCCCCGGCGTCGCGGGGCCCGGCCACCGCGCCACGGTGGGTGGCGGCCGTACCGTCCGCCGGGGCCAGGGGATCCGGTACGGCGTCCGGCGTCCGGTCGGCCGTCTCCCACAGGGCGTGCACGGCCGCGGCCGAGACGGCGCGGCGCTCGTAAGGACCGAGCCTGGCCGTGGCCGCGACGGCGACCAGCGGGATACGGAACGTCCACCCCGGCCCGCGTTCCGTCGCCGCGCCGTCCCGCGAGTCCCGGCCGCCCGGCCCCACGACGAGCCCCGGTTCGGCCAGTCGGCGCAGCTCCCGGTCCACGGTGCGCTCGGGCAGCCCGGTGGCCGCGGCGACGAGCCCGGCGGTCCGCCCGCCCAGCGGCTCCAGCACACTCAGCGCCTTGGCCACGCGCCACGCCGTGTCGCCGAGCCCCCGCAGCGCGCGGACGAAGCGGTCGTCGTCCGGAAGCACCGGAACGGGTGCGTCCGCCACGAGATGCGCGTGGCCGATCAGGGTCCGGATCGCCCGCGAGCCCGCCTGGAGCGCGGCCACCAGCGCGCCGGGGTTGCCGCCGGTCAGCCAGTGCGCCTCCTCGACCAGCGTCTGCTCCGGCACGGCGCGCAGCCGGTGGGTCAGGAACCGCGCGACCTCGTCGACCGTCAGCGGCGCCAGATCCACCGCGCCGACGGCCCCGCTCGCGGCGAGCGCCGACAGGACATCGTCCCCGGTCTGCCGGTCCCCGTTCCTGGCGGGCCCGAGGGGCGACACCCCGAGGATCAGCCGTACGGGGGAGGAGACGAGCCGGGGCGCGAGCGCGCACAGCACCTCGGTGGTCTCCGGATCGGCGAACTGTACGTCGTCGACCAGGACCACGGCGGGGGTACGGGCGCGCAGGGTGCGGGCCAGCAGGACGGACACCGCCTCGCCGGAGCCGCGCGGCTCGGTGTGCGAACGCAGCGCGTCGTCCAGCGACCGGTCCTCCGGGAAGGCCCCGCCCGCACCCGTAGCCGTACCCGCACTCGTACCCGTAGCCGTACCCGTACCCGTACCGATAGCCGTACCTGTGCCGGTCGCGCCGCCGACGCCCACCGCGCCACCACCGGAGCCGACCGTACCCACGACGCCTGCCGCACCGGCGACGCCCGCCGCGCTCGCGGAACCGCCCGTACCGGCCGTGCCGCCCAGGGCTGTGGGACCGCCCGCCCCTGCCGGGCCTCCCGTGCCCGGGGCGGTGGTGGCCGGCTGCGCGGTGTCGCGCGCGGGCCGGGTCAGCGCGGTGATCAGCCGGTGGGAGAGCAGATGCGCGAGGAGGTGGTCACCCGGCCGGCACGCCACCGAGTGCACCGGGAGGTCCGCCGTCCGTAAGCGCTCCGCGAGCGCCCCGAGCACCGCGGTCCTCCCCGACCCGATCCCACCGCGAACGAGATGGATCGCCGGACCCGACGGCGCGGTGGCGGCGTCCAGCACCCGTTGGACCACTCCGTCCCGGCCGAAGAGCTCGGGCCCCGTCCGGGACAGCGGTCTCTCGCCCCCGGTCCGGAGGTCCCCCGTGATGTGCCCCGTCACCATCACCCCTTTGCGCCACCGGGGCAGACAGGATCACCACCTGGCCCCCGTTGACCGATCGGCCAATAGTAGACGAACGTCTGGACGAGGAATGGGCCGTTCGATCAACTCGTGAAGCCACCGGCGGATACGTTGAAGCGGGGCTCTTCCGACGGGCCCGCAGGGCTCTGGACGGGGGGAGTGGTGCCGACCGATGTCGACCAACCGGAGGACCCAGTTCATCGGACGGAAGGAAGAACTGCGCGAGATCGGCGCGGCGCTACGCCGCACCGAGGGGGCCGCCCGACTGCTCCTCGTGCACGGCGAACCCGGCGTGGGGAAGACCGCGTTGCTGGACGCCGCGCTCCAACCCGCGCTGCGCGACGGGACCCTGGTCGTCCGGATCGACGTCGAAGCCTGTACGGAGCCGGTGTTGGACACCGTGGCCGACCGGCTCTGCGACCTGCTGACGGCCCTGGGCGACACCGCCGCCCTGGCCCTCGTCACCGCCGTACGGCGTGCCCAGGCCGGAGCCGCCAAGGAACGGCGGCACTCCCTCCATCTGCTGCTGGAGACCCGGGCCGCCGTCCGCCACATCGCGGCCCACCGCCCGCCCGCCGTCGTCCTCGACGACGCGCAGCTCGTCCCCGGACCCGAGGCCGGAGCGCTCGGCGCCCTGCTCCGCGCGATCCGCTCCGACGGCGTACCGGTCGTGGTGTGCGGGCGCACGGAGCGCGGGGCCCCCGGCGTCGTCCACGCGCTGGCGACGGCGGCCGACCGGGTCCTGGAGCTGCCACCGCTGACCTGGGCCCAGACCAGCACCCTGGCCGGCCGCAGGATGGGGGTGCCGGCCGCCCCCGAACTGGTCTCCGCGCTGCGCCGGGCGCTCGGCCCGCTGGCGGGCAACCCCCGCGCCGTCCTCGCCGCCGTCGGCACGCTGTGGGAGCGCGACCGCCTGCTGCTGGTGGACGGCTCCGCCTGTCTCTCCGGCCCCGGCACACCCGTACAACTGCCCGTCGGGCGATCGGAGGTGCACCGGATCTGGCGGGCCGCCGGCGGCCCCGACTTCGCCGACGAGGCGTTCCTGGAGGAGACCCTCGCGCTGCTCGCCCGGCTGACCGAGGCGGCGCGGACCACGGTCGACGACTTCCTCGACCTGGCCCCCGAACTCGGCGGATCCGTGGCGCACCTCGGCCGCGTGCTCGACACCCTGGTCGAACACCGCATGATCACCGTGGACGACAAGCAGAGCCTGAGCTGCGCCGTCCCCGGTCTGGGCGCCGATCTGCGCACCGTACGGAACCGGCGACAGCTCGCCAGACTCCACGCCCGTGTCGTGACGAACGCGCGCCGCCGACTGGGCACCAGAAGCGGTACACCTGACCCCCGGCTGTGCGACCACGCCCTCGCCGCGGGCGCCGAACTGCCCGTCGCGCTCTCCAACGAGATCCTGCTGGCCGCGGTCCGCCGCGGCGGGGCGGGCGTGGAGCGACGGCGGGCGGCGCGTGCCGCCCTCGCGCTCACCCGCCAACTGGCCTCCGACGACGAGAGCCTGCCCGGTGTGCTGCGCACCACGATCGCGCTCATGCTCGACCACGGCGACGCCGACGGGCTGCTGGAACTCGGCGGCCGGTTCCTGCCGGCAGGCGCCCACTGCCCGCCCCGGTCCCGGGAGTTCCTGCCCGACCTCGCCTCCGCGTGGGCGCTCGCCGCGCTCCACGAGCAGTGGCTCGGAACGCGCGTCGTCGACCACGACAGCCCGGCGGCCCGGACGGCGGTACGGTTCCCGTCCGCGGCGGCGCTGATGACGATGGCCGCGCGCCTGCGCGGCGAGGCGCCGCGCGGGAAACCGGTGGACGCGCCCGCCCCTGCCCCGCTGTGCGGCTTCCACTTACCCGGCCGCCTCTTACCGGACGTGCCGAAGGAGAGACCGCGTCCGTCGGACGGACCGGATGTTCCGGTCGGTCCGGTCGGTCCGGTCGGAGGGGACGAGCCGACCGGCGCGGGCCCGGTAGCCGAGTCCGGGGTGCCGGGCGGGCCGACCGGGCCGACCGGGCCGGAGTCGACGGGCGGGCCTCTCGCTCCCGCACGGCTCGCGCCGTCCGTGCCGCCCGCGCCTTCCGTGCCGCTCGGGCCGGCCGGGACGGCGCGGCCGTCGACGGTACCCGCGCACCCGTTCCTCTCCTTCTCCCTCCTCCCCACCCCGGCCCCGGACACCGATCTGCCCGTGGGGCTCGTCCCGGCCGCCGCCGAAACCCGCCTGGCCACCGGCACCTTGGGTACCCGCGCCGAGTTCGACGCCGCACTGGCCGCCGTACAGGGTCTGCGGTCGTCCAACGGCCTCGCTCCGCTGGACGACACCGAACGGCTGCGTGAGGCGGCCTCGCTGGGCGACTGGGCCAGCGCCTTCGAGACCGTGCTCGGCGACCGCTGCGCACAGTTCGAGGACAGCCCGCTCCGCACCTACCAGGCCCTGGTCCGTGAGTATCTGACCGGATCGTGGGAGGTCGCGCTCGCACTGGCCCGCCGTATCGAGATGCACGCCGAGGGCGCCGGGCGCGGACCGCTGTACGACCACAGCCGAGGTCTGGCCTCCGAGATCTGCCGCTGGCACGGCGACACCGACCGCGCCGCCGCCTGGCTCTCCGGCGTCGAGGCGCCCACGGGCTGGGGCCCGCTGCCGAGTTGGGCCCGCACCGGGCTGCGGCATGTCGAGGGCGATCCGCTCGGCGCCTGGCGGGACGGGTGGCGCGACTACCGGATCCTGCGGGCGACCGGCCATCTCGCCGGGCTGGAGCGGCTGTTGCTGCGCCTGCTGCGGTACGCGGTGGCCCGGGGCCACGACCGCGCGGTACGGGAGTCGCTGGAGGCCCTGGAGGAACTGCACGCGTCCGTCGACTCCCACGCGACCCGCGTCACGACCCTGCTGGCCCGCGCGGTGGCCCGTGACGACGTGGACAGCGCCCTCGCCGCCCACGCGCTCCTGGCCCGCCACGGCGACCAGAGCCTGTCCTTCATCACCAGCCTGTGGCTCGCCCGCGCCACCGGTACGGAGAAGTGGCTGGCCGAGGCGTGGGAGTGGTGCGAACGGCTCGGGGCGCGGCGGGCCCGGCAGTCGCTGACCGATGTCGCCCACGACCTCGGACACCCGCTGCCGAGGCGCCGCGCGACCCGGTCCGTCTTCAGCAGGCTGGAGGTGGAGGTGGTCGGGATGGTCGCCGACGGCTGGACCAACCGGCAGATCGCCGCCGTACTGGCGCGCAGCGAGAAGAGCGTCGAGACCTATCTCGCCCGGATCTTCGAACGCACCGGCTGCCGCTCGCGGTTGGAGCTGACCACCGCCTGGCTGGACGGCGGGCTCACGCGCTTCGTCCCCGGCTGAGCGGCGCCGGGCGGGCAGCCGCCGGCCCCCCCGCGCCCGGGCGCCCCCGCGCGGCCGGCGCTCGCCGGCGGGGGGCGGGGCCCCGGCCTGGTGGGGGCCCC
>NZ_JBHZDA010000009.1:0-61794 GCF_042755665.1 Streptomyces sp. NPDC059142 | reverse complement strand
GCTCCCCCCCGGGTGGCGGGGGGGGGCTCACCGGGGCTGCGCCCCGGTCGGCGCGGCGCCGGCCCCCCCCCCCCCCCCGCCCGCCCCCCCCCCCGGCCCCGGGCCGCGGGCGATCCCCGGCGGCGCCCGGTCCCGCACGATGTTCGGGCAAGGGTGGAGGTACGAACAGGCACGGAACGCGGTCGTGGTTGCGTCGGCGCGCGCGGCGGTGTTTCTCTGGGACCCGTCCACGGTGAGGCCCGCGCGCACCCTCCCACCGGCACTCCGAAACCCCGGAGAGCGGACGAACGACCCCTGCACACAAGGCTGTTCGGCATGTCGGGACCGGAGGAGCGCTGCGCGATGGACGACACAGGACACGGCCGCCCCGCCGCGCCGGGGCCACGGGACGACACCGTCCCGTACCCCACCACGGCCATCATCCCCCGGGTCCCCGTATGCCGCCCGTCCTGACCGGACCCGGGGTGCTGGAGGCACCCGCCGCCGCGCGCACCGCGCCCGCGCCCGCGCCCGCGCCCGTCGACCGGTGCCCGGAGGCGGCGACGGCACGCGCCGTGATCCTGGCCCGTTCGGGCCGGGGCGGCGCCGCTCTCGACCTGCTCGACGCGGTGAGCGCCGATCCGTGTACGGCCGACGACACCGCCGGGGACGTACGGGCGCTCCGTACGCTCGTCAGGGGCGAACACCCCGGCGAGCGCGGCGCGCCCCGGGCCCCGGCGCCCGGTGACTGGGGGCGCGCCCTCGCCGACGGGCCCGTGCGCGCGGCGGCCGACGCGTGGGCCGGGGTGCTGGCGGGCCTCCCGGCGTACGAGATCGCCCCCCGCGCCGACCGCGCCCTGGCCGCCCTCGCCCCGTCGGCCTTCCGTGTCCCGGCGGGCCCGTGGGGCGCGACGGTGGCCGCCGCCGCCGCGGTCCGGGCCCTGCTGCACACCGACCGGCTCGGCGCCGCCGCCGCGTGGAGCGGGCGGCTGGCCGCGCGCGCCGAACGGGACGGCGATCCCGAGCGACGGGCCGAGTTCCTGGTCCTGCTCGCCATGGCCGCGCACCGGCAGGGCGAGTTGGCGGTCGCCCGCTCCCGTCTCTCCACCGCCCTGGACCTCGTCCCCGGCGCGGACGCCCAACCCTGGCGCCTGACAGCCCTGTTGACCCGCGGAAGGGTCCTGGCCCTCACCGGCCGCCCAGCGTCTTCGGCGCCCCCGTCCGTCCCGGCACACACCGTCGTGCCCGACCGCGTCCCCGGACACAACACACCGCCCCGGCACGCCGACGCCGTACCCCGCGCGCCGTCCCCCAACAGCCTCCAGTGGGTGGACCATCTGTACTTCCGGGGCGAGACACGGCTGGCGCGCGGCAGACCGGCGGAGGCGCTCATGGACTTCGTACGGTGCGGTCGCGCGCTCCGCGACTGGGACGCCGACCGGCCGACCGTCACCCCCTGGCGCTCCGGCGCCGCCCGCGCCCATCTAGCCCTGGGCAACCGGGGCCCCGCGCTGTCCCTCGCCCTCGCGGAGGTCCGGCTCGCCCGGGAGTGCGCGGCCCCCCGGGCGCTCGGGATCAGCCTGCGCGAGGCGGCCGCGGCGGCCGACCCGCTGTTCCGGATGGATCTCCTCCAGGAGTCGGCCGGGCTGCACGAGACCGCGGGCGCCCGGCTCGAACTGGCCCGCACCCTCTGTCTCATCGGCAGGGAGCAGCACCGCGCCGGCGACCGGAAGGCGGCCCGCGCCGTCCTCGCCACCGCGTGCGAGGCCGCCCACGCGTGCGGCGCCCCGGTGCTGGAGAAGCGCGTACGCCAGGAACTCGCCGCGGCCGGCGGCCGGGTGTGCGGCAAGGCCGTACGCGACACCGCCACCCTGACGGCCCGCCAGCAGCGGGTCGCGGAACTGGCCGTCCAGGGCCATGGCAACCGGGAGATCGCGGCGCGGCTCTCCCTCACCGAAAGCACCGTGGAACAGCACATGACGCAGGTCTACCGGAAACTCGACATCGCGAAAAGAAGCGAGATACGGATCTCCGGGGAAACGCTCGGATAAGTCCCGCCCGGTAGGCGGCGCGGTACACGGAAATCATCCGGACCGGCGCGGCACGGTGATATCGAATCGCCGTGCCGCATCGCGCTGTCACGGGTGGGAAACGCGGCGGGAACCAGTTTCCGATACGTCACGCCATCACCTTCTGCATACCCCTCAAAACTGTCAGAATCGGGAGTTGACTTAACGGCGTACACGGAGGCGGGGGGACCGGTGGACCAGGAGAGGACGCCCGGAGCGGGTCGGCTGGCGGACCACATGGCGATCGCGTTGCTGACGACGGTGTTCCCGCGTGCGGAGGTACGGGCCGCGGTCGAGGAGGCGGGCCGGCGCGAGCGGCGCCACCGGGCGCTGCCCGCCTGGCTGACGGCCTATCTGGTGCTGGCGATGTGGCTGGACCCGGACGCCGGATATGTGCGGGTGCTGCGCACCGTCCTCGGCGGGCTGCGCTGGGGCGGGCGCGAGCCCTACGTGTGCGGCGACACGGTGCCGACCGACGGGGCGATCTCCCGGGCCAGGGCCCGGCTGGGCAGCGAGCCCCTGCGCCTCCTCTTCGAGGGCGCCGCACGGGCCGCCGCCCTGGCCGGGGCCGTCCCGGCCGGACCCGACGAGGTGACCGGGGCCGGGCGCGGGCTGCGCGCGGTCGCCGTCGGCAGCGCGGTCGTCGACCTCCCGCCCAGCGCGCGCAACCGGGCCGAATTCGGCACACCGGCCGGCGACGTACGTCCCCAGGCCCGGCTCGTGGTGCTCGCCGACTGCGCCAGCCTCGCGCTGCTCGGCGCCGCCCTCGCCCCCCTCGACACCGGCGAACGCCCCCTGCTGGAGGCGCTGTTCGACCGCCTCGGCCCCGGGACGCTCCTCTTGGTCGAGCGGGACGTCCCCACGTACGCGCTGTGCGAGCGGGCGGTGGCCGGCGGCGCCCAGGTGCTGTGGGGGGTGCCGGAGGCCCTGGCGCCGCCGCTCGGGGAACGCCTCCCGGACGGCACCTACCGGGCGGAACTGCGCGGCGCCCGCGCCGGCGAGCGCCTGCCGGTCCGGGTGCTCGGCCCCACCTTCCTCGACCCCCTGTTCGCCGACCGCGTGCCCCGCGACCCCGCCCTTGAGGGCCCCGGCGCCCCCGGCCCCACGGCGCTGATCACCACGCTCCTCGACCCTGTGGAGGCCCCGGCGCCGTGGCTCGTACGCCGCTACACCGCCCGGTGGCGGATCGCGGACCTGTGCCGCCCGCTCGGGGCCGACCTCCAGAGGCCCGGCGGCGCCCTGCGCTCCCGTACGCCCGACGGCGTACGCCAGGAGCTGTGGGCGCTGCTCTGCGTCTACCAGGCCCTGCGGACCCTGATGCCCCACCCCGAAACCCTTAAGTCATGACCTCGGAGGTGTAGGGGCTGGCCAGGGGCGACGGCGCGTCGATAGCTTCTCACCGGAATTCTCGGGCCTCGGGAATGTTCTCGTCGGTCTCCCCGGTCTCCGAAAAGGAGCGGGAGGGATCCCGGCAGCCCCGACCGTCTCGAAAGCCTCGACTACCACGAAGAGAAGAAGAGGTGGCCATGAGTTCTTTGGCTGACGCCTTGATAGGCGGCGCGGCGCCCGACAAGATCGAGCGGCTGTCGCTGCCCCGGGAATATCTGGCCACCCATCTCCGCAAGGACGACGCGGACATGTTCCGCGGCGTGGCCGACAAGGATGTGCGGAAATCGCTGCGGCTCGGTTCCGTCCCCATGCCGGAGCTGGCGCCGGACGAGGTGGTCGTCGCCGTCATGGCCAGCTCGGTCAATTACAACACCGTGTGGTCGGCGATGTTCGAGCCCGTCTCGACCTTCCGCTTCCTGGAGCAGTTCGCGCGGCAGGGCGGCTGGGCCGCCCGGCACGACCAGCCGTACCACGTGGTGGGCTCCGACGGCGCCGGTGTGATCGTGCGGATCGGGTCGGGGGTACGGCGCTGGCGGATCGGCGACCATGTCGTGCTCAGCCCCGCCCATGTGGACGAGCAGGAGGCCGCCACACACGCCGACGGAATGCTCGGCGCGGAACAGCGGGCGTGGGGGTTCGAGACCAACTTCGGCGGACTGGCCGAGTACTGCGTCGTACGCGCAAGCCAACTCATCCCCAAACCAGGCCACTTGACCTGGGAGGAGGCCGCCTGCAACACCCTGTGCGCCGGGACGGCCTACCGGATGCTCGTCGGGGAGCACGGCGCCAGGATCAAGCAGGGGGACGCCGTACTGATCTGGGGCGCCGCGGGCGGACTCGGCGCGTACGCCGTGCAGTTCGTCAAGAACGGCGGCGGCATTCCGATCGGCGTGGTCAGCTCGCCGGCCAAGGCGGAAGCCGTGCGCAAGCTCGGCTGCGACATCGTCATCGAGCGTTCCGAGATCGGCCTCGACGACGATCCGTCCGACGACCCGGCCCGGGTGATCGAGACGGGCAAACGGCTCGGCGCGATCATCCGCGGCCACATCGGGCGCGATCCGGACGTCGTCTTCGAGCATGTGGGACGCGCCACCTTCGGGATCTCGGTCTTCGTCGTACGGCGTGGCGGCACCGTCGTGACCTGCGGATCGAGCACCGGCTACCACCACGTCTTCGACAACCGCTACCTCTGGATGAAGCTGAAGCGGGTCATCGGCAGCCATATCGCCAACCTCCAGGAGCAGTGGGAGTGCGGCCGGCTCATCGACGCGGGACGCGTCGTGCCCACGATGTCCGCGCTCTACCCGCTGGCAGAGGTGGGCGAGGCGACCCGGCTCGTCCAGACCAACGCGCACCGGGGGAAGGTCGCCGTCCTGTGCATGGCGCCGGAACCGGGCCTGGGCGTCACCCGCCCCGAACTCCGCGCCCGGATCGGCGCGGAACGGCTCAACCCGCTGTGGATCCAGGGAAGTTCCGAGGTCTCGACCGACGCCGCGGCAGAGGAGAGGTGAGGGCGATGACACCACGTGCCATCGGGTTCCTGGGCACCGGCTCGTACGTACCCGAGCGTGAGGTGACCAACGACGAGATCGTCGCGATGGTCCCGGACATCACCGCCGAGTGGATCGAGCGGAAGACCGCCATCCGCTGCCGGCGGTACGCCGCCGAGGACGAGGCCACCTCCGACCTGGCGGCCAAGGCGGCGCTCGACGCGCTGGACCGGGCCGCTCTGACCGCCGACGACATCGACTACATCATCCTGTCGACCTCGACCGGAGACTTCCCGCAGCCCCCCACGGCCAGCATCGTCCAGCACCTCATCGGCGCCCACGACGCCGCCTGCTTCGACATCAACGCGGTGTGCGCCGGGTTCGTGTACGGCGTCGAGCTGGCCCGTGGGCTGGTGACCGCGCGCCCCGGCAGCCGCGCCCTGGTGGTCGGCGCCGACGTCTACTCCCGCATCCTGGACTACGACGACCGGCGCACCGCCGTACTGCTGGGCGACGGGGCCGGGGCCGTCGTCGTCGGCGAGGTCGCCGAGGGGTACGGGGTCCTCGCGCTCGACCTGAGCACCCACGGGGAGGCACAGGACCTCATCAAGGTGCACGCGGGCGGCAGCCGGACACCGACCTCCGAGCGGACCCTCGCGGAGGGCGGGCACTTCTTCACCATGCAGGGCCGGGGCGTCCGCGACTTCGTGATGGACAACGTGCCGCCCATGCTGGAGCGGCTGCTCGGCCGCGCCGGGGTCGGTGTCGACGAGGTCAACTGCTTCGTACCGCACCAGGCGAACGGCGTACTGCTCGGCGAACTCGTCAAGCGCAGCGGTCTGACGGGCGCGCACACCCATCTGATCGTCGAGAAGTACGGCAACGTGGGCAGCGCCTCCGTACCGGTGGCCCTGGACGACGCCGTCAGGTCGGGGGAGATCATCGACGGTGATCTGGTGCTGCTGTCGGCGTTCGGGGGCGGCATGTCCGCGGGCGCCTGCCTGCTGCGCTGGTCGCCCGCAGGGGGGCCGGCATGAGCGGTTTCGAGCGGATCGGCGTCGTCGGATGCGGGCTGATGGGCTCGGGGTTCGCCGAGGTCTGCGCCCGCGCGGGGCTGGGCGTGACCGTCGTGGTCCGCGGCGAGGACGCCGTGGACCGGGGCAGGGGACGGCTGGTGAACTCCCTCGAACGGGCCCGGCGCAGAGGGCGGATCGGCGAGAGCGAACGGGACGCCGCCCTGGAGCGGGTCTCCTTCTCCACCTCCCTCAAGGACCTGCGGGACCACGACTTCGTCCTCGAATCGGTCAGTGAACGCCTCCAGGACAAGCTGGAGGTCTTCGCGGAGCTGGACGAGATCGTCGAGAACCGGGACGCCGTCCTCGCGTCGAACACCTCCTCCATCCCCATCATGAAACTCGGGCGCGCCACCCGGGACCCGGGCCGGGTGGCCGGCGCGCACTTCTTCAACCCCGTCCCGATGATGCCGCTGGTGGAGCTGATCGGCTCGCTGCGGACCAGGCCGGAGACCCTGGAGCGGGTGGACGCCTTCGTCACCGGGCCGCTCGGCAAGGAAGTGGTACGGGGCCAGGACCAGCCGGGCTTCGTCGTCAACGCGCTGCTCGTGCCGTACCTCCTGTCGGCCGTCCGGATGCTCGAATCGGGCGCGGCCACCGCCGAGGCGATCGACCGGGGCATGGTGCTCGGCTGCGGCCACCCGATGGGGCCGCTGGCACTGATCGATCTGATCGGACTCGACACGATCGCGTCCATCGGTGAGTCCCTGCACGAGGAGCTGAAGGAGCCGCTGTACGCGCCCCCGCCGCTGCTGCTGCGGATGATCGAAGGCGGGTTCCTGGGCAAGAAGAGCGGCGAGGGCTTCCACCCCTACGCCTGAGACGGGCCGGTCCGCCCCAGGTCCGCCGCATCCCGTCCATGGACGGTTCGGCAACGGGGCGGGTACGAACGGGCAGTCGTCGTGCGGCGTGGTTGCCCCCGCGCACCCGGTGTGTTTCTCTGGCGGACGTTCCGGTCCGACGGGGGAGTGGGAGTTCACCGGTGCCCGAGGTGCGGCGCGCGTGCGTCACGACCGACCTGGACAGCCCCGGGGAACGCCTCGCCCGGCTGGGAGCGGCCCTCCGCCAGGGACACGATCCGTGGACCGTGCTCCGCCTCGCCGAACGGCTGATCACGGCGGGGCACGGAACGCGGACGCTCGCCGTCCTGGAGGAGTGGGAGAAGAGGCCGCCCGGAACACCGGGCGGCGCCCCGGGCGGTGGCCGGACGCGGGAGGACCTGCGCGCCGTACACGCCCTGATGCGCTGCGACCACCCGGGAATCGACGGGGCCCCGCCGCCACCCGCGCCCGGGGCGTGGGAGGAGGTCCGGGCCGCCGGGCCCGCCACGGCCGCCACCGCCGCACTGTCCGGCGCGCTGGCGGGGCTGCCCGCGTACGAGATCGCCCCGCGCGCCGAACACGCCCTCTCCGCGACGGAGTGGGGACGCCGATCCGCGCCCGCGGCCCTGCTGGCGATCCGGGCGCTGCTCCACGCGGACCGGCTCGCCACCGCCGCCACCTGGAGTCTGCGGCTGGCCCGCGAGGCCGACCGGGGCAACGCCCACGCCTGGCAGGCGGAGTTCCTGGTCCTGCTGGCCGTCGCCGAGTACCGGCAGGGCCAACTGCCCTCGGCCAGGGCCCACATCACCGCGGCCCTCGACACGGTACCGGCCGGGGAGGGCCGGCCGTGGCGACGGT
The DNA here is from genome assembly GCF_042755665.1 of Streptomyces sp. NPDC059142. Classification (NCBI taxonomy): domain Bacteria; kingdom Bacillati; phylum Actinomycetota; class Actinomycetes; order Kitasatosporales; family Streptomycetaceae; genus Streptomyces; species Streptomyces sp. NPDC059142. The sequence continues at coordinate 54,115 of NZ_JBHZDA010000009.1, read as the reverse complement.
CCGCGCTGCTGATGAGGAGCGGGATCGACGCGCTGATCGCCGGAGACGGAGCGGCCGGACACGGTGACGGGACCGCAGGCGTGGACGGGGACGGGAACGACTCCGGCCCGGGCGCCGATGACGGCGTCGGTGACGCCCGCGACGGCGTCGGCGACGCACGCGACGGCGCACCGGAGGGCGCGTCGCCCCCGACCGGTCTGCTCTGGGCCGATCAGCTCGCGCTCCGGGGCCAGTTGAGGCTGGCACGCGGCAGCACCGGTGCCGCGCTCGCCGACTTCCTGCGCTGCGGACGCGCCCTGCGCGCCTGGGACGTCGACCGTCCTACGGTGATCCGCTGGCGCTCGGGCGCCGCCCGCGCCCACGCCGCCCGCGCCGGGTTCGACGGCCTCTCCGCTCACGACGGCCTCTCCGTTTACGACGGCCTCCCCGGCCCCGGCCCGGCGGACGCGCTCGCCCTCGCGCTGGAGGAGGTGCGGCTCGCCCGCGCCTGTGCCGCGCCCCGGGCCCTGGGGATCAGTCTGCGCAGGGCCGCGTCCCTCGCCGACGCCCCCTTCCGGCTCGATCTGCTCCACGAGTCCGCCCGGTCGCACGAGATCGCCGGCGCCCGGCTGGAGTGGGCGCGCACCCTGTACGCCACCGGTACGGCGCTGCTGGCGGCGCGGGACAGGGGCGCCGCGCGCAAGGCGCTGGACCAGGCGGCCGAGGCGGCGGGGGAGTGCCGGGCGACGGCGCTGGCCGAGCGGATCCGTGTCACGCTCGGGGCGGCCGGTGGCGGGGGCCCGGGCGGCGGGGCGCCGGTCCCCGCCCGGCCGGACCCGCGTCCGCCGGACCCGCTGACGGTCAGTCAGCGGCGGGTGGCGCGACTGGCGGCGGCGGGCCGCAGCAACCGGCTGATCGCCGAGGAGCTGTCGCTCACGGTCTCCACGGTGGAGCAGCATCTCACCCGGATCTACCGGAAGCTCGGAATCAGGAACCGGGCCGAACTGGTCCGGTCCGGCTGCCCGCGGTGATCCCGTAACCGGAACCGTCGGCACGTTCCGCCGGCCGGACCGCCCGGAGGACCGCCCACCGGAACCGCACGACGACGGAACAATGTATTCCGTGGCCCCCGCGCCGGTGAATATCGTGGAGGAGGCGGGGGAGATCGCATTCGGTAACCTGTTTGGAAAATTGCTGTCGCAGTCGGTTCACATGGGGGAAGGTCCGCTGGTCGGCCGTGTGCGCGGGGGCATGGCCACGCCCCTCGGGATTCGCGTGATTTTTCCCTACAACTAGCCCTCGGCCGGGGCGGAGTCGAAAATTCCTGCGGTGAGCGTGCAAGCATATCGATGCGTGTAACGGTGCGTGCGGTGGAAGGACCATTCGACCTGGGGGGAACGTTGGGGTTAATACGAGTGGCGGTCCATGCGGAAGATCCCATCACATGCATGGGGCTGGTCGGTCCGATCGAGGCCAATCCGCATCTGGCTCTGAGCCAGTCGGAACCGGGGGTGGAGGCCGACGTCATGGTGGTGGCGGTGGAGACCGTAAATGCCGCCACCATGGACCTGCTGAGGAAGCTGTACACTACATCGAGCCGCTTCTGTCTGGTGGTCGACAATAGCTGGCACGCCGATTATTCGATGGCGGCAGAATATGGGGTGAGGGCGGTGCTCTGGCGCTCCGATTTCACTCCTGACAGGTTTGTTCATGTGATCCGTCTGGTCAATGAGGGATGGGCAGACTTTCCTTCGTCTTTACAGGGCGGATTGGTCGATCACGTGCGTCGCGTTCAATGCGACGTGCTCACTCCGAGAGGGCTCACCGCCTCCGGCCTTTCCGCCAGGGAGATCGATGTGCTGCGACTGGCGGCCGAAGGCCACGCCATCGCCGAGATCTCCCAGGAACTGTCCTACTCGGAGCGGACGATCAAGAACATCTTCTACGGTCTGATGAAACAGCTCAATCTCAGGAATCGGACCCATGTGGTGTCGTACGCCATCAGGGCCGGTCTGATCTGATCCGACCTGGTCCGGAGCCGACCTGATCCCGTGACGCACGGCTGAATCGCCTGCCCGCACCACTGCGGCGATTCAGCCGTTCCGGCATGCCCGGACCCCCGCCGAGCGGTGGGACATGGCCGGCGCGCCGGCCATGTGAAGGACGGACGAACGGTTCCGGGCCCGGCCCGCGATACATGGGCAACGTTGAGGTACGAACAGGCAGTCACCCCCGGCCGAGGTTGCCGCGCCGTCTCCCGTGGTGCTTGCCTGAGGGCCCGAACCGGGACCGCCCGTCATGGCGCGCACCGAACCGGTCGGCTGCCGAGGGGATCGGCATTCGCACACTCACGATCGGCGTTCACCCAGAACTGTCTGGAGCTGCGATGTCTGAGACACACCTGCCGCACGACGAGGCGATAGCCGTCGTCGGGCTCTCCTGCCGGCTGCCCGGAGCGGGCCGCCCCCGGGAGTTCTGGTCGTTGCTCCGCAGCGGGACGAGCGCCATCACACAGGTTCCGTCCGGACGGTGGAGCACGGCCCGCCACAGCGCGGGGGAGGGGCGGACGGAGGGGTTCGACCCGGACACACTGCCGGCGCCGCTGGCCGACGCGCGCTGGGGCGGATTCCTCGACGACGTCGCCGGCTTCGACGCGCGCTTCTTCGGGATCTCGCCCCGCGAGGCCGCCGCCATGGACCCGCAGCAGCGGCTTATGCTGGAGCTGGGCTGGGAGGCGCTGGAGGACGCGGGCCGGATACCGGCCGAGCTGCGCGGCAGCAGCACCGCGGTCTTCGTCGGGGCGATCTGGGACGACTACGCGCTCCTCAACGACCGCCATGGCCGGGACACTTCGGACCACCGCACGCTCACCGGGCTGCACCGGGGCCTCATCGCCAACCGGCTCTCCTACGTGCTCGGCGCGCACGGCCCGAGCCTCACGGTCGACTCCGGCCAGTCCTCCTCGCTCGTCGCCGTGCACCTCGCCTGTGCCAGCCTGCGCGCGGGGGAGTCCACGCTCGCGCTCGTGGGCGGTGTGAACCTCAACCTCGTGGCGGAGAGCGCGTTCACCGTCGCGCGGCTCGGCGCGCTCTCCCCGGACGGCCGGTGCTACACCTTCGACGCCCGCGCCAACGGGTTCGTACGCGGTGAGGGCGGCGCCATGGCCGTCCTCAAGCCCCTCTCCCGCGCGCTCGCCGACGACGACCGTGTCTACTGCGTCATCCGCGGCAGCGCCGTGAACAACGACGGACCCAGCACCACCCTGACCACGCCCAGCGCACAGGCCCAGAGCGCCGTGCTGCGCAGCGCGTACCGGCGCGCCGGAGTGGATCCGCGCGCGGTGCGGTACGTCGAGCTGCACGGCACCGGGACCAAGGTCGGCGACCCGGTCGAGGCGTCCGCCGTCGCCGCCGTGCTCGGCGCGGCGCGCACCGAGAGCGATCCGCCGGTGCTGCTGGGGTCGGCGAAGACCAACGTCGGCCATCTGGAGGGCGCCGCGGGCATCGTCGGCTTCCTCAAGACGGCGCTGGCGCTCAGCGAGGGCGAGATACCGCCCACGCTCAACTTCGCCGAGCCCTCGCCCGCGATCCCGCTCACCGAGTGGAAGCTGCGGATGGCACAGCACCTCACGCCCTGGCCGGACGGGGCGGAGGACGGTCAACGGCTCGCGGGCGTCTCGTCGTTCGGGGTCGGCGGCACCAACTGCCATCTCGTACTGGCCTCCGCACCGGCGGCCGGTGCGGCCCCCGTTCCCGTCGCCGCCCGGACACCCGACTCCGCCCCCGACTCCGACTCCGACGCCGAGTGCGGTGTGCTCCCGTGGGTGGTGTCGGCGCGCAGCGCGGCCGGCGTGGCCGCGCAGGCCGCCCGCCTCGCGGAGTTCGTGAAGGACCGTACGGAGAACGGTACGGCGCCGCGGCCCGCGGACATCGGGCTCTCCCTCACCACCACGCGCTCCGTGTTCGAGCACCGCGCGGTCGTCCTCGGGGAGAACCGCGACGACCTACTGGCCGCGCTCGACACCCTCGCGCGCGGGGGGCCCGGAGCCATGGAGTCCGGCCAGGTGATGACCGGGCGGGCCGGTACCGGCCGTACGGTCTTCGTCTTCCCCGGCCAGGGCAGCCAGTGGACCGGCATGGCGGACGAACTGCTGCGCTCCTCACCCGCGTTCCGCGCCCGGCTGGAGGAGTGCGCGGACGCGCTCGCCCCCCACACCGGCTGGTCCGTGCTGGACGTGCTGCGCGGCGCCGAGGGAGCGCCGTCGTACGACCGGGTCGATGTCGTGCAGCCCGTGCTCTTCGCCATGATGGTGTCGCTGGCCGCCGCCTGGAGCGCGCTGGGCGTGGAGCCCGACGCGGTGGTCGGGCACTCGCAGGGCGAGATCGCCGCCGCCTACGTGTGCGGCGCGCTCTCACTGGACGACGCCGCCCGCGTCGTGGCCCAACGCGCCGACGCCGTCCGTGTGCTGAGCGGTTCCGGCGGTATGGCGACGGTCCCGCTCCCCGCCGACGCGGTACGCGCGGACCTGGCCGCGTACGGCGACCGCCTCGGCATCGCGGGGATCAACAGCCCCGCGCGGACGACCGTCTCCGGGGAACCCGCGGCGACCGAGGAACTGGTGGCCGCCTACCGGGCCAAGGGGATCAGGGCCAGGACCATCCCCTCCGTGGACTACGCCTCGCACACCCCCAGGGTCGGGCCCGTCCGCGAGGAGCTGCTGGCCCGGCTCGCGCCGATCGAGCCCCGCGGCTCCGACATCCCCTTCTACTCGACGCTGACCGGCGGCCTGTTCGACACCGCCGGGCTCGACGCCGCCTACTGGTACGCGAATCTGTCCCGCACCGTACGGTTCGAGGACGCCACCCGCGCGCTGGCCGCCGACGGATACACCGTGTTCGTCGAGAGCAGCCCCCATCCGCTGCTGACCTTCAGCGTCGAGGAGACCCTGGGCGACACGGCGCTCGCGGTCGGCTCCCTCCACCGGGAGCAGTCCGGCCGCACCCGGATGCTGATGTCCCTGGCGCGGGCCCACGCGCACGGTACGCCGGTGGACTGGACGGCGTACTGGGCGGGCCGCGGCGCGCGCCGGGTCGACCTGCCCACGTACGCCTTCCAGCGCGAACGCCACTGGCTGGACACCACCACCACGGCGGTGGACACCCTGGTCGCGCCGGGCGCCCCCGCCCCGGACACACCGGTGGACAGCGGCACCACGCGCGGCACGGTGGACCGTACGCCCGCCTCCCTGGCCGGTCTCGTGCAGGGGGCGACCGCCGCGGTACTCGGCCATCTGCGCCCCGGATCGGTCGAGTTGGACCGTACGTTCAAGGATCTCGGACTGGACTCCGTGAGCGGAGCCGAACTCGGCCGCCGGCTCTCCACGGCCACCGGGCTGAACCTCCCCGCCGGCCTCATCTTCGACTGCCCCACCCCCGACCAGGTCGTCGCCCATCTGCGCGGCGCGCTCGGCGCGGCGGAGGGAGCGGCGGACACCGCGTCGTCGGACAGCGCTCCGGACACCCGGAAGGCGTACGCCGAACGGCCGGAGAGCGCAGCGCCGGACACCGACGAGCCCATCGCCATCGTCTCGATGGGCTGCCGCTACCCGGGGGACGTCCGCACCCCCGAACAGCTCTGGGAGCTGATCGCGGCGGGCGGCGAAGGACTGTCGGACTTCCCCTCCGACCGGGAGTGGGACCTCGACGGGCTCTACCATCCCGACCCCGCCCACGCGGGCACCTCGTACACCCGCAAGGGCGGCTTCCTGCACGACGCCACCCGGTTCGACGCCGGATTCTTCGGCATCTCGCCGCGCGAGGCGGCCTCCCTCGACCCGCAGCAGCGCCTGCTGCTGGAGGTGGCGTGGGAGACGGTCGAACGGGGCGGGATGGACCCGCGTGCGCTGCGCGGTGGACAGGTCGGTGTGTTCGTCGGCGCGATGGCCCAGGACTACGGGCCACGGATGCACGAGACGTCCGAGGGCACCGAGGGCGGCTTCATCCTGACGGGCACCACCTCCAGTGTGCTCTCGGGCCGCATCGCCTACGTCCTCGGCCTCGAAGGTCCCGCCGTGACCGTGGACACCGCCTGCTCGTCCTCGCTGGTGGCGCTGCACCTCGCGAGCCGCGCCCTGCGCTCGGGCGAGTGCGCGATGGCGCTGGCCGGCGGGGTCACGGTGATGTCGACCCCGGGGATCTTCGTCGAGTTCAGCCGGCAGCGCGGGCTCTCGGAGGACGGCCGCTGCAAGGCGTTCGCCGAGGGCGCCGACGGCACCGGATGGGGCGAGGGCGTCGGACTGGTGCTGCTGGAGCGGCTGTCGGACGCCCGGCGCCTGGGCCACCGGGTGCTCGGAGTGGTACGCGGCTCCGCCGTCAACCAGGACGGCGCGTCCAACGGACTGACGGCGCCCAACGGGCCCTCGCAGCGCCGGGTGATCCGGCAGGCGCTGGCGGACGCCCGGGTAGCGGCGTCCGAGGTCGACGTCGTGGAGGCACACGGTACGGGGACACGGCTGGGCGACCCGATCGAGGCGCAGGCGCTGCTGGCCACGTACGGGCAGGACCGCCCGGCGGACCGGCCGCTGCTGCTGGGCTCGGTGAAGTCGAACATCGGCCACACCCAGGCCGCCGCCGGGATCGCGGGCGTCATCAAGATGGTCCAGGCGATGCGCCACGGCGTCGTACCGCCCACGCTCCACGTCGACACCCCGTCCTCCCGCATCGACTGGTCGGCGGGCGCGGTGGCGCTGGCGACGGAGGAGACGGCCTGGCCCGCCACCGGACGCCCGCGCCGCGCCGCGGTCTCCTCCTTCGGCATCAGCGGCACCAACGCGCATCTGGTGCTGGAGGAGGCCCCCGACGCCGGGCCCGTGGCGCCGGGCCCGGCGGATCCCGGCCCCGGGGCCACCACCCGCGTATGGTCCGAGGAGGCCGGCCCGGCGACGGCGTGGGTGGTCTCGGGACGCGCCCCGGAGGCGCTGGCAGCCCGGAGCGGTCAACTGGCCTCCTGGGTACGGTCCCGACCCGATGCGGGCCCGGACACGGAGCCGACGGGCACCGAACCCGGGGAGGTGGCCCTCGCCCTGGCGACCGGCCGGTCCCACTTCGAGCACCGCGCGGTCGTCCTCGGCCAGGACACCGCGAGCCTGACGGCCGGCCTGGACGCCCTCACCGACGCGGCGGCGGCCCCCGGCGTGATCACCGGTGTCGCCGCGGGCGCCGGCACCGCCAGGACCGTGTTCGTCTTCCCCGGCCAGGGCCCCCAGTGGGCCGGCATGGCCGCCGGACTGCTGCGCGACTCACCGCTCTTCGCCGAACGGATGGACGCCTGCGCCCGGGCCCTGGAGCCCTACACCGACTGGCGGTTGCTCGACGTGCTGCGCGGGCGGCCCGGTGCGCCGGGGCTGGACCGGGTCGATGTCGTCCAGCCCGCGCTGTTCGCGGTCATGGTCGGCCTGGCCGCCCTCTGGCGCGCCCACGGCGTCGAACCCGACGCGGTGATCGGACACTCCCAGGGCGAGATCGCCGCCGCCCATGTCGCCGGCGCCCTCACCCTGGACGACGCCGCCCGGATCGTCGCCCTGCGCTCCAAGTCCCTCTCCCGGGTGGCCGGAACGGGCGGGATGGCGTCCGTACCGGTCTCCGCCGACCGGGCACGCGCCCTGATCGCCGGCCGGCCGGGGCTGCACCTGGCGGCGGTCAACGGTCCGGCCACCACGGTCGTCGCCGGTGACACCGACGCGCTCGCCGAACTCCTCGCCCACTGCGCGGCCCACGACATCGACGCCAAGGCGATCCCCGTCGACTACGCCTCCCACACCCCCCATATGGCGGTGCTGCGCGAGGAGTTGGCCGGGCTTCTGGAACCGGTGCGCCCCACCGCGGCCGACGTGCCCTTCTACTCGACCGTCACCGGCGGCCTGCTCGACACCACCGCGCTCACCGGCGCGTACTGGTACGAGAACCTGACCAGCCCGGTCCTCTTCCACTCCACCCTGCGCCAACTGGTCGACGACGGGCACGGCCTGTACGTCGAGACCAGCCCGCACCCCGTACTGATCCCCAGCATCCAGCACATCCTGCACGCCGCCGGTACCGACGGCGCCACCGACGGCCCCGGCGCGGTCGCCGTCGCGAGCCTGCGCCGGGACGCGGGCCGGTGGCCGCAGTTCCTGAACTCCCTGGCCACGGCGTACGCACACGGCGCGCCGGTGGAGTGGCGCCAGGCGCTCACCCGGCCCGGCGAGCCCGCCGCGCACCCGTCCGTGACGCCCGACCTGCCCACGTACCCCTTCCAGCGACAGCGCCACTGGCTCACCTCCGCGCCCGTCCTCACCGACGCGACCGGGCTCGGGCTCCAGAGCGCCGAACATCCCCTGCTGGCGAGCGCAAGCCATCTGCCCGACGGCACCTGGCACGCCACCGGCGTCCTGAGCACCGGCGCCACGCCCTGGCTGGCCGACCACGCCGTCACCCGCACCCCGCTGCTGCCCGCCACCGCGTACCTCGATCTCGCCCTCCACGCGGGCACCGCCACCGGCTGCCCGGCGCTGGAGGAACTGACCCTGCACGCACCGCTGATCCTCGACGGCGAGGCGCCCGTCCACCTCCACCTCACCGTGACACCGCCCGATCGGGACGCCGCCACGGAGGGCGGCGAGCGGCGGCGCGTCGAGATCCACTCCCGGCCGCGGACCACCGACCCGGGACGGCCCTGGACCCACCACGCCACCGGCACCCTCACCACCGCCGCCGGGGCGCCCGCCCCGGCCGGGACCGAGACGGAGGGCGAGGCGTGGCCGCCCGCCGGGGCCGAGCCGGTACCGGTCGACGGCCTCTACCCGGGGCTCGCGGAGCGCGGCTACGACTACGGTCCCGCCTTCCGCAACCTGCGGACCGCGTGGCGCCGGGGCACCACCCTGTACGCCGACGTACGCCTCGGGGCCGAAGCCGCCATCGGCGGCTTCGGGATCCACCCCGCGCTGCTGGACGCGGCCCTCCACGCGCTCTTCCTCACCCCCGGACACACCGGAGCGGCCGAGGGCGCCGGGGACGCCACGGGCGGGATCGAACTGCCCTTCTCCTGGGACGGCGTTCAGCTGCACGCCACCGACGCCGACACCCTCCGCGTCCATCTCACACCGACGGGCGACCACACCGTCCGGCTCACGGCGAGCGACCCGGCCGGCCGGCCCGTCGTCACCGTGGACACCCTCACCCTGCGGCACCTGGACACCGGCGGGCTGACCGCCGAACACGACATCCGGCGCTCCCTGTTCCAGCTCGACTGGCATCCGCTGCCGCTGGACGGACCGTCCCCGGCCACCGGGATACGGCACCTCGCGCTGCTCGGCGCCCCGGGCCCCGGCCTCGACACCGGCCCCGGCCCGTACGCGAACCTCCCCAGGACCTCCGGTCCCACCCTCACCCGCCACACGGACCTCGCCGCTCTCACGGCCGCACTCGACGCGGGCGTGGCGGAAGGTTCCCCGGAATCCGGCGCGGCCGTCCCCGACGTGGTGATCGCTTTCCTGCCCGCGCCCGAACCGGACGCGGAGAACGGCGAAGCGCCGAATGGCGAGGCGGAGAACAGCGCGGACGGGGACGGGAGCGGCGCGGGCCGGGGCCTGCCCGCCCGTACCGCGGGCCGCACCACCACCGTTCTGCGCCTGCTCCAGCATTGGCAGGCCACACCCCACTACGAGGCCGCCACCCTGGTCCTCGTCACCACCCACGCCGTCTCCACCTCTGTCGCGGGCGCCCCACCCGCCCACCTGGCCGACGCCGCCGTCTGGGGTCTGGTCCGGTGCGCGCAGACGGAGAACTCCGGCCAGTTCCTGCTGCTCGACACCGACCACCACCCCCTGTCCGCCGAGGCGCTGCCCACCGCGGTCGCCGCCGCCCTCGCCGCCGGGGAGAACCAACTCGCCCTGCGCGAAGGCCAGGCCGCCGTGGCCCGGCTCACCCCGGCGACCGCGGACGGCGCCCTCGTCCCGCCCACGGGCACCGACGACTGGCACCTTGAGGCGTCCGGCCGCGGCGGCACCCTCGACCAGGTGGTCCTGGCCGCTTCCGAGGAGCGCACCGGACCGCTGGGACCCCGGGAGATACGGATCGCCGTACGCGCCGCCGGACTCAACTTCCGTGACGTCATGGTGTCGTTGGGCCTCGTCCCGATCAAGGTGCCGATCGGCGGCGAAGAGGCGGGCACCGTCACCGAGGTCGGCGCCGAGGTCACCGCACTGGCCCCGGGGGACCGGGTGATGGGCATGTCCACCGTCGGCGGCATCGGCCCGGTCCGCGTCACCGACCACCGGCTGGTCACCCGTATCCCCGACGGCTGGTCCTTCACCCAGGCCGCCACCGTCCCCGCCGCCTTCCTCACCGCCTACCACGCCCTGACCGACCTCGCCCGGATCCGGCCCGGGGACAAGATCCTGATCCACACCGCCACCGGCGGCGTCGGCATGGCCGCCGTCCAGCTCGCCCGGCACTTCGGCGCCGAGATCTACGCCACCGCGTCCCCCACGAAGTGGGACACCCTGCGCGCCCTCGGGCTGGACGACGACCACATCGCCTCCTCGCGCACCCTCGACTTCGAGCAGGACTTCCTCGCCCACGCCCCCGAGGGGCTGGACATCGTCCTCAACTCCCTGGCCCACGAGGCCGTCGACGCCTCCCTGCGACTGCTCGCGCCCCACGGCCGGTTCATCGAGATGGGCAAGACCGACATCCGTGACGCGGACGAGGTCACCGCCGGCCACCCCGGCCTCCTCTACCGCTCCTTCGACCTGCTGGACCTCGGTCCCGACCGGATCGGCGCCCTCTTCGCCGACCTCGCGCGTCTCTTCGCCGACGGCACGCTGCGCCCCCTGCCGGTCACGACCTGGCCGCTCTCCCAAGCACGCCACGCCCTGCGCCACTTCAGCCTGGCCCGGCACATCGGCAAGATCACCCTCACCCTGCCGCCCGCGCTCGATCCGGCCGGCACCGTACTGATCACCGGAGGCACCGGCACCCTCGGCGGACTCGTCGCCCGCCACCTCGTCACCCGGCACGGTGTCCGCCACCTCCTGCTGACCAGCCGCAGCGGCCCGGACGCCGCCGGTGCGGACGGACTCCGTACCGAACTGACCGCGCTCGGAGCCCAGGTCACCATCTCCGCCTGCGACGCCGCCGACGCGGACGCCCTCGCGTCCCTGCTCGACGCGGTGCCCGCCGGCCATCCCCTCACCGCGGTCGTCCACGCGGCGGGCACACTCGACGACAGCACCCTGGCGAACCTCACCCCGCGCCAGGTCGACACGGTCTTCCGGCCCAAGGTCGACGCCGCCTGGAACCTGCACCGGGCCACCGAGGGGCTCGACCTGGCCGCGTTCGTCCTGTTCTCCTCGGCCACCGCCACCCTGGGCAGCGCCGGACAGGCCAACTACGCGGCGGCCAACGCCTTCCTCGATGCCCTCGCCGCCCACCGGCGCACCGCCGGGCTCCCCGCCGCCTCGCTCGCCTGGGGGCTGTGGGAGGAGGCCAGCGGCATGACCGGCCATCTCGACACCGGCCAGCGGCGGCGCGTCATCAGCCACGCCGGGATCACCCCGCTCGCCACCGACCACGCCCTCGCCCTCCTCGACACCGCGCTCCGGCTCGACCAGCCCTTCCTGCTGCCGTCACCGCTCACACCGCCCGACGACCCCGCCGCCGTCCCGGCCCTGCTGCGCGCCCTGCCGGGCGTCCACACCCGGCGTACGGCGGCCACCACCGGCAACGGGAACGGCAACAGCAACGGAAACGGTGCCGGAAGCAGCGGTCGCGACGGGCTCGCCGACGAGCTGGTCAGGCTCTCGTCCGAGGAACAGCACCACTACCTCCTCGGTCTGGTACGGAGCCACGCCGCCACCGTCCTCGGCCACCCGACGCCCGACACCATCACCCCGGCGCACGCCTTCAAGGAGATCGGCTTCGACTCCCTCACCGCCGTCGAACTGCGCAACCGGCTCACCGCGGCGACCCGGCTGCGGCTCTCCCCCACCCTGGTCTTCGACCACCCCACACCCACCGCGCTCGCCACCCACCTGCACACCCAGCTCAGCCCGCGCGCCGCCGACGTCGCACAGAACGTACTCCGGGACATCGACCGCCTCGACCAGGCGCTGTCCGCGCTCTCCGCGGACACCGCACGCGGCGGCGCGATCGCGAAACGCCTCGAAGGTCTGCTGTGGAAATGGCGCGGGACGACGGAGAACGGTTCGCCGGACGGATCCGACGACGATCTCAGCTCCGCGACGGACGACGAGATATTCGACGTCATCGAGAACGAGTTCGGAATCTCCTGACCTTCAACGTGAGGATGGTCGTTTCTGATGTCGGACGAAGAGAAACTCCGGGATTATCTGCGCCGCGTGACCGCCGACCTGCGCCGTGCCCGTCAGCGGCTGCGCGAGGTCGAGTCGGACCGTTTCGAACCGGTCGCGATCGTCGGCATGGGCTGCCGCTACCCCGGGGGAGTCGAGTCGCCGGACGACCTGTGGCGGCTGGTCAGCGAGGAGCGGGACGTGATCTCCGGCTACCCCACCGACCGCGGCTGGGACCTGGAGACGCTCTACGACCCGGACCCGGACGCCCAGGGCAAGAGCTACGGCCGTCAGGGCGGATTCCTCCACGACGCCGGTGATTTCGACGCCGCCTTCTTCAACATCAGCCCGCGCGAGGCCATCGCCACCGACCCGCAGCAACGCCTTGTCCTGGAAACCGCGTGGGAGACCCTGGAACGGGCCGGAATCGATCCGGCCGCATTGCGCGCCACCTCGACCGGCGTCTTCACGGGAAGTTACGAACACGACTACAGCACCCTGCTCACGGCGCATTCCTCCGCCGAGGTCGAGGGATACATTCCCACCGGCGGATTCTCCTCGGTGATCTCGGGCCGGGTCGCGTACGCGCTGGGCCTGGAGGGGCCCGCGGTGACCGTGGACACGGCGTGCTCGTCCTCGCTGGTGGCGATGCACCTCGCGTGCCAGTCGCTGCGCGCGGGCGACTGCACCCTCGCCCTGGCGGGCGGTGTCACGATCATGGCGACCCCCACCCCGTTCATCGCCTTCAGCCGGCAGCGCGGTCTGGCCCGTGACGGCCGGTGCAAGGCGTTCGCGGCGGCGGCCGACGGGACGAACTTCTCGGAGGGTGTGGGGCTGGTCCTGCTGGAGCGGCTGTCCGACGCGGAGCGCAACGGACACGAGGTGCTGGCGGTGATCCGGGGAAGCGCGGTGAACCAGGACGGCGCCTCGAACGGGCTGACCGCGCCCAACGGCCCTTCCCAGCAACGGGTGATCGAGCGCGCGCTCGCCAACGCCCGGCTCACCCCCGACCAAGTGGACGCCGTCGAGGCCCACGGTACGGGCACCACACTGGGCGACCCGATCGAGGCGCAGGCGCTGCTGGCCACCTACGGCCAGGACCGCCCCGCGGACCGGCCGCTCTGGCTCGGCTCGCTCAAGTCGAACATGGGTCACACCCAGGCGGCGGCCGGGGTGGCGGGCGTGATCAAGATGGTGCTGGCGATGCGCCACGGCCTGCTCCCGAAAACACTGCATGTCGACGCGCCCAGCCCGCACGTCGACTGGTCGGCGGGTGCGGTCTCCCTGCTGACGGAGGAGCGGGCATGGCCGGTGGTGGACCGGCCGAGGCGGGCGGCGGTGTCGTCGTTCGGTGTGAGCGGCACCAACGCGCATGTGGTGGTGGAGCAGGCCCCGGCGCCCACCGAGGCGCCCACCACGGCCGAGGACCCGGACGTGGTGCCGTGGGTGGTGTCGGGCGGTTCGGCGGCGGGTCTGCGGGCGCAGGCGGAGCGGTTGGAGCGGTACGTACGGGAGCGGCCAGAGCTGGGCCCGGGTGAGGTGGGCCGGTCGCTGGCGGTCGGCCGGGCCAGGCTCGACCACCGTGCGGTGGTGGTGGGCCGTGACCGGGAGGCGTTGCTGTCGGGGCTGGCCGCACTCGGACGAGGGGAACCGGCCGCCGGTGTGGTGACCACGGAGGAGTCCCCGGTGACGGTCGACGGCGGCCGGGTGGTCTTCGTCTTCCCCGGTCAGGGCTCTCAGTGGGGCGGCATGGCACTGGAGTTGGCCGAGTCGTCCGAGGTCTTCCGGAACCGGCTGCTGGAGTGCGAGGAGGCGCTGCGGCCCCTGGTGGGCTGGTCGGTGCTCGATGTGCTGCGCGGGGTGGCCGGCGCCCCGGACCTCACCCGGGACGATGTCGTGCAGCCGGTGCTGTTCGCGGTGATGGTGTCGTTGGCGGCGCAGTGGCGGGCGGCGGGGGTGGAGCCCGAGATGGTGGTGGGCCACTCCCAGGGCGAGATCGCCGCCGCCTGTGTGGCGGGTGTGCTGTCGCTGGAGGACGCCGCGCGGGTGGTCGCCCTGCGGAGCGGGCTGCTGATGCGGCTCGCGGGACGCGGCGGCCTGGTGTCGGTCGCGCTGCCCGTCGCCGAGGCGGAGGAAGGGCTCGCGCGCTGGGACGGCCGGCTGACCGTCGCGGCGGTCAACGGCCCCTCCGCCGTGGTGATCGCGGGCGACGCGGACGCCCTGCCCGAACTGCTCGCCTGGTGCGCGGAGTCCTCCGTACGCGCCCGACAGATCCCCGTCTCCTTCGCCTCCCACTCCGCCCATGTCGAGGAGATCCAGAAGGAGCTGCTGGACGTGCTCGCGCCGGTGGTGCCGCGGTCGGGCGGGGTGCCGTTCTTCTCGACGGTGACGGGTGAGCTGGTCGACGGCTCCGAGCTGGACGCGGCGTACTGGTACCGGAATCTGCGGGAGCCGGTGCGGTTCGAGCCGGTGGTGCGGTCGTTGATGGAGCGGGGCTTCGACACGTTCGTCGAGGTCAGCCCGCACCCGGTGATCACGGCGGCCGTGGAGGACATCGCCGCGGGAACGGGCGCCACCGCCGTGACCGGTGGCACCCTGCGCCGGGACGAAGGGGGCCTGGACCGCTTCCTGCTGTCGGCGGGGCATCTGTCGGTGTGCGGGGTGCGGGTGGACTGGGGCGCGCTGTTCGCCGGGCGCGGACTGCGGACGGTGGCGCTCCCGACGTACGCCTTCCAGCGCGAGCGGTACTGGCTGTCCGGCGGCGGCGCCACGGGCGACGTGGCGGCGTACGGACTGACCGCGACGGGCGCCCACCCGCTGTTGGGCGCCGTGGTCGAACTCCCGGACTCCGGTGGGGTGGTGGTCAGCGGACGGCTCTCCGTACAGGACCAGCCCTGGCTGGCCGGGCACCGGGTGCTCGGTGAGGTGGTGGTGCCCGGGGCGGCGCTGGTCGAGATGGCCATCCGGGCCGGTGACGAGGCCGGCTGCCCGGACCTGGAGGAGCTGGTCATCCAGGTGCCGCTCGTGCTGGCCGGGACGGGGGCGTCGTTCGTACGGATCACCGTGGGCGAGCCCGAGGAGACCGGCAGCAGGCCGCTGACCCTGTACGCGCGGGCCCAGCGGGACGACGGCCCCTGGACCACCCACGCCACCGGCCTTCTGGCCCGGCCCGGCACCGCTCCCGCGGACACCGTGGACGTATGGCCTCCGGCGGGTGCGGAAGCGGTTCCGGTGGGCGGTGTGTACGAGGACTTCGCGGCCCGCGGTCTGGAGTACGGGCCGGTCTTCCGCGGCCTGGAGGCGGTGTGGCGCCGCGGCGAGGAGACCTTCGCCGAGGTCGCCCTGAACGAGGAGGGCCGTACCGGGGCCGCCGGGTTCGGGGTGCACCCGGCGCTGCTGGACGCCGTACTCCACGCGGTGGTGCTCAGCGGCGCCGTGCCCGGCATCGAGTCCGGCGTGCCCTGGCTCCCCTTCGTCTGGTCGGGGGTGCGGCTGCACGCGGTGGGCGCGGCCCGGGTCCGCGTCACGATCACCGCCGCCGAACCGGGGGTCCTGCGGGTCGAGGTCGCCGACCCGGCCGGCGGCCCGGTCCTCTCCGTGGCCGGACTGACGCTACGGCCGCTGCCCACCGGTGAGTTGACGACCCGGCCCCGGCACGCGGACGACCTGTTCCGGCTGGACTGGGTACCCGTGGCGACCGCGCCACCCGGGGCCGGGACACCGGAACCCGGCGCGACGGAGCCGGACGGAGCCTGGGTGCTGCTGGGCGAGGACCGCCACGGCCTGGGACTCACGGCCTTCGCCGCACCGGCCGAACTGGCGGGCAGGGAGCCCGAAGTGGTGGTGTGGTGCGCCCCGGGCGGCGCCGACCCGGCGGGTGCGCGGGCGAGCGCGTGTGCGGCGCTGGAGACGGTGCAGGGCTGGCTGGCCGAGAAGGCGTGCGCCGACTCCCGGCTCCTCGTGGTGACCTCCGGCGGGGTGGCGGCGGACCCCGGCGCGCCGGTGGACGCGGGCGCCGCCGCCGTCTGGGGTCTGGTGCGCTCCGCACACTCCGAGAACCCCGGCCGGATCACCCTCCTGGACCTCGACCCGGACGCCGGGGCGACCGTACCCCTGCTGGCCGGGGCACTGGCCACCGGAGAACCCCAACTCGCCCTCCGTGACGGAGGTTTACGGGCCGCCCGTCTCGCCCGTGTCACGGCGGGGCCCACGGGCAGCGTCGCCCTCGACCCGGCCGGGACCGTACTGGTCACCGGCGGAACGGGCGATCTGGGCTCCCTGGTGGCCCGGCATCTCGTGGAACGGTACGGCGTACGGAACCTGGTGCTGGCCGGCCGGCGCGGCCCGGCCGCCGAAGGAGCCGAGGCGCTACGGGCCGAACTGGCGGCCCTCGGCGCCGGTACGGAGATCCGCGCCTGCGATGTGACCGACCGCGAGGCGCTGGCGGAACTGCTGGCGGCCGTCCCCGCCGACCGTCCGCTCACCGGCGTCGTGCACTGCGCGGGCGCCCTGGACGACGGGGTCGTCCCGGCCCTGGACGCCGAGCGGATACGGCGGGTGTTCGCCCCGAAGACGGACGCGCTCGGCCATCTCGACGCCCTCACCCGCCACGCCGACCTGAGGATGTTCGCGGTCTTCTCCTCGGCGGCCGGAGTCCTCGGCACCCCGGGGCAGGCCAACTACGCGGCGGCCAACGCCGCCGTCGACGCCCTGGTGACCTCGCGCCGGGCGGCCGGGCTGCCCGGTGTCTCCCTGGCGTGGGGCTGGTGGGGCAAGGGCAGCGGGCTGACCGGCGACCTGACCGAGACGGACCGGGAACGGTTCGCACGGGGCGGCGTGACCGCCATGACGGCCGACGAGGGCCTGGCGCTGTTCGACGCGGCCCTGGCGCACGACCTGCCGGTGGTGGTGCCGGTGAAACTGGACCTCGCCAGGCTGACGGAGGCGGCGGGCTCCGGACCGGGCACGGGCACCGGCCCCGGCGCGGTCCCGCCGCTGCTCAGCTCCCTGGTCACCACGGGAACCGCGACCCGCAGGACCGCGCACGGCGGCACGGCCCAGAGCGGCGCCGACGCCCTGCGCCGTCGGCTCGACACCCTGCCCGAAGGGGAACAGACCCGTGAGCTGGTCGAGTTGGTGACCGGACAGGTCGCCACCGTCCTCGGCCACGCCCGCGCGGCCGGACTGGAGGTGACCAAGCCGTTCAGCGCGCTCGGCTTCGACTCGCTCACCGCCGTGGAGCTGCGCAACCGGCTCTCGCAGGTCACCGGGTTGCGCCTGCCCGCCACCCTCACCTTCGACCATCCCACCCCGCTCGCCCTCGCCCACCATCTGCGCGGCGCACTGGTGCAGACCGAGGCGGAGACGCTCGAAAGGGTGCTGGGAGACCTCGACAAGGTGGCGGACATCCTGTCGCGGCTCGATCCGGACGACGCGGTACGCGCACGGGTCACCGAGCGGATCAGGGCGCTCCTCGCCCCCGGGGGAGAAGCCCCGGCGGAGACGTCCGGGGACGAAGTGACGGAGCAACTGCAACTTTCCTCCACCGAAGAGCTGTTCCAGTTCGTCGACAAGCAATTGGGAGCCTGAACCGATGGATGAGAACGCCAAACTCCGCGACTATCTCGCACGGGTGAGCGGGGAACTCCAGAACGCCCGGCTCCAACTGCGCGACCAGGACGAGAAGAACGCGGAGCCGATCGCGATCGTCGGAATGGCGTGCCGTTTCCCGGACGGGGTGGACTCCCCCGAGGACCTGTGGCGGCTGGTCGCCGAGGGGCGGGACGCCATCGCGCCGTTCCCCGAGAACCGCGGATGGGACGTCGAGGGGCTGTACGACCCCGACCCCGACGCGGCGGGCAAGACCTACTCGCTCACCGGCGGATTCCTCTACGACGCGGACGAGTTCGACGCCGGTCTCTTCGGGATCAACCCCCGCGAGGCCCAGTCGATGGACCCCCAGCAGCGGCTGCTGCTCGAATCCGCCTGGGAGACCTTCGAACGGGCCGGCATCGCACCGGAGTCCATCCGCGGCAGCCGGACCGGAGTGTTCGCCGGGGTCATCCAGCACGACTACAGCTCCTGGTCGAGCGCCGCCCTCGAAGCCATGGACGGCTACCAGGGCACCGGGAGCGCCGGTGGCGTGGCCTCGGGCCGTATCTCCTATGTCTTCGGGCTGGAGGGCCCGGCCGTGACGATCGACACGGCGTGCTCGTCCTCCCTGGTGGCGATGCACCTCGCGTGCCAGTCGCTGCGCGCGGGGGAGTGCTCGATGGCGCTCGCCGGGGGCGCCTCCGTCATGGCCACTCCGAGCATGTTCGTGGACTTCAGCCGCCAGCGCGGTCTGGCCCGCGACGGCCGGTGCAAATCGTTCGCCGACTCCGCCGACGGGACGAACTTCTCCGAGGGTGTGGGGCTGGTCCTGCTGGAGCGGCTGTCCGACGCGGAGCGAAACGGGCACGAGGTGCTGGCGGTGATCCGGGGAAGCGCGGTGAACCAGGACGGCGCGTCCAACGGGCTGACCGCGCCCAACGGCCCCTCCCAGCAACGGGTGATCCGCCAGGCGCTGACCAACGCGCGGCTGTCGGCGGCCGACATCGATGTGGTCGAGGCGCACGGTACGGGCACCACGCTGGGCGACCCGATCGAGGCGCAGGCGCTGCTGGCCACCTACGGTCTGGACCGGCCCGCGGACCGGCCGCTCTGGCTCGGCTCCGTGAAGTCGAACATCGGTCACACCCAGGCGGCGGCCGGGGTGGCGGGTGTCATCAAGATGGTGCTGGCGATGCGCCACGGCATCGTCCCGCGCACCCTCCATGTCGACACACCCTCCACCCACGTCGACTGGTCGGCGGGTGCGGTCTCCCTCGCGACGGAGGAGCGGGCGTGGCCGGTGGTGGACCGGCCGAGGCGGGCGGCGGTGTCGTCGTTCGGTGTGAGTGGCACCAACGCGCATGTGGTGGTGGAGCAGGCCCCGGCGCCCACCGAGGCGCCCACCGGGGCCGAGGCGCCCGGCGCGGTGCCGTGGGTGGTGTCGGGGGCCGGCGCGGCGGGTCTGCGGGCGCAGGCGGAGCGGTTGGAGCGGTACGTACGGGAGCGGCCCGAGCTGGGCCCGGGGGAGGTGGGCCGGTCGCTGGCGGTCGGCCGGGCGCGGCTCGACCACCGTGCGGTGGTGGTGGGCGGTGACCGGGAGGAGTTGCTGTCGGGGCTGGCCGCGGTGGCACAGGGCGCTCCGGCCGCCGGTGTGGTGACCACGGGGGAGTCCCCGGTGACGGTCGACGGCGGCCGGGTGGTCTTCGTCTTCCCCGGTCAGGGCTCCCAGTGGGCCGGCATGGCGCTGGAGCTGATGGCGTCGTCCGAGGTCTTCCGGAACCGGCTGCTGGAGTGCGAGGAGGCGCTGCGCCCGCTGGTGGGCTGGTCCGTACAGGACGCCCTGCGCGGCGGCGAGGGCGCCCCCGACCTGGCCGAACTGGACGTCGTGCAGCCCGTGTTGTTCTCGGTGATGGTGTCCCTGGCGGCGCTCTGGCGCTCGGCGGGGGTGGAGCCCGAGGCGGTGGTGGGCCACTCCCAGGGCGAGATCGTCGCGGCCTGTGTCGCGGGCGCGCTCTCCCTGGAGGACGCGGCGCGGATCGTCGCCCTGCGCAGCCGGCTGCTCCTGAGGCTCATGGGCCGCGGCGCACTCGTGTCGCTGGCCCTGCCGCACGCGGAGGCGGAGAAACGGCTCGCGCGCTGGGGCGACCGGCTGACCGTCGCGGCGGTCAACGGCCCCTCCGCCGTGGTGATCGCGGGCGACACCGAGGCCCTGGACGAACTGCTCGCGCTCTGCGCGACGGAGTCGGTACGGGCCCGCAAGCTCGCCTCGTCCGTCCCCTCCCACTCCGCCCATGTGGAGTTCCTGGAGGACGAGGTACACGAGGTGCTCGCGTCGGTGGTGCCGCGGTCGGGCGGGGTGCCGTTCTTCTCGACGGTGACCGGTGAGCTGGTCGACGGCTCCGAGCTGGACGCCGGTTACTGGTACCGGAATCTGCGGGAGCCGGTGCGGTTCGAGCCGGTGGTGCGGTCGTTGATGGAGCGGGGCTTCGACACGTTCGTCGAGGTCAGCCCCCACCCGGTGATCACCGCCAGTGTGGAGGACATCGCCGAGGCCACCGGTTCGGACGCGGTGGCCGGTGGCACCCTGCGCCGGGACGAGGGCGGTCTCGACCGCTTCCTGCTGTCGGCGGGACATCTGTCGGTGTGCGGGGTGCGGGTGGACTGGGGCGCGGTGTGCGCCGGGGCCGGTCCGCGGCCCGTCGCCCTGCCGACGTACGCCTTCCAGCGCGAGCGGTACTGGATGACCGGCGCCGGGAGCACCGGTGATGTGGGCACGTACGGACTGACCACGACCGGCGGCCACTGCCTGCTCGGCGCCGTGGTCGAACTCCCGGACTCCGGTGGGGTGGTGGTCAGCGGACGGCTCTCCGTACGGGACCAGCCCTGGCTGACCGGGCACCGGGTGCTCGGTGAGGTGGTGGTGCCCGGGGCGGCGCTGGTCGAGATGGCGATCCGGGCCGGTGACGAGGCCGGCTGCCCCGACCTGGACGAACTGGTCATCCAGGTACCGCTCGTCCTGACCGGGACCGGCGCCGCCGTGGTACGGATCGTGGTCGACGAGGCCGACGGTTCCGGGCGGCGCGCCGTCACGGTCCACGCACGGCCCGAGGACGGCGACGGCGCCTGGATCCGCCACGCCACCGGGGTGCTGGCGAGCGCGGCGGAAGGTTCCCGCCCCGCCACCGGGGAGCCGGCGCCCTGGCCACCTACGGGCGCGGAACCCGTACCCGTGGGCGAGGTGTACGAGGGGTTCGCGGCCCGTGGTCTGGAGTACGGCCCGGTCTTCCGCGGCCTGGAGGCGGTCTGGCGCCGGGGCGACGAGACGTTCTCGGAGGTCGGACTGCCGGAGGAGGGCCGCGCCGAGCTCGGCGGGTTCGGGGTGCACCCGGCGCTGCTGGACGCCGTGCTCCACGCGGTGGTGCTCAGCGGCGCCGTGCCCGGCATCGAGTCCGGTGTGCCGTGGATGCCCTTCGTCTGGTCGGGGGTGCGGCTGCACGCGGTGGGCGCGGCCCGGGTCCGTGTGAGGATCACCGCCGCCGAGCCGGGCGCGATGCGGCTGGACGTCACCGACGCGGCCGGCGGCCCGGTGCTCACGGTGGACTCGCTGACCCTGCGCCCGCTGCCGGAGGGCGGACTGACGCCCCCGGTCCGTACGGACGACCTGTTCCGGCTGGACTGGGCCCCGCTCACCGCCGAACCGGTCGACCCCGCCCCGGACGAGAACTGGACGGTGGCGGACGAGGACCCCCACGGCCTGGGCCTGCCGCCCTGCCGCACACTGACCGCGTCCACCGGCACCGACGGCACGGACGGCACCGCCGGACCGTCCGGGGAGACCCCGCCCACCGTCGTGGTGTGGTCGGCCCCCCACGGCCCCCGCCCCGGCTCCGGGCCCGACGCGGACGCCAACTCCGGCTCCCACGCCAACTCCGGCTCCCACGCCAACTCCGGCTCCCACGCCAACTCCGGCTCCGGCTCCGACCTCGTACGCTCGGTGACCTGCCAGGCCCTGGACGTCCTCCAGCGGTGGCTGGCCGACGAGGCGTGTGCCGGCGCCCGGCTCGTGGTGGTGACCTCGGGCGCCGCCGGTGCCGGTCCCGGCAGCCCGGTCGACACCGGGGCCGCCGCCGTGTGGGGCCTCGTGCGCTCCGCGCAGGCGGAGAACCCCGGCCGGATCACCCTCCTCGACCTCGCCCCCGGCAGCGCGCCGACCGTACCGCTGCTGGCCGGTGCGCTGGCCACCGGAGAGCCCCAACTCGCGCTGCACGCGGACGGGTTACGGGCACCGCGGCTGGTCCGGATGGTGAGCGGCGGGGCCGGGGTTCCGCTGGCCCTCGCGCCCCAGCGGCTCGCCGTACCGGAACCGGCCGACGGACACACCGCCACCCCGGACGCGGTACGGATCGGGATGCGGGCCGCCGGATCGGCCGAGAACATGGAGTGGCTCCCCGCCGACGACGCCCGGCGGGAACTGGCGCCCGGCGAGATCCGGGTCGCGGTGCGGGCCGCCGGGCTCAACTTCCGGGACGTGGTCGCCGGACTCGGCATGATCGGCGGCGATGTGGGCCTGCTGGGCACCGAGGCCGCCGGTGTGGTGCTCGACATCGGGGCCGGGGTCACGGATCTGGCGCCCGGCGACCGGGTCGCCGGGCTCGCCCTCGGCTCCTTCGCCACCGTGGTGGTCAGCGACCGGCGCGGCTGGGTGCGGATGCCCGCCACCTGGTCGTTCGCGCAGGCCGCGACGGTCCCCGTGGTGTTCCTGACCGCCTACTACGGGCTGAACCGGCTGGCCGGGCTGCGGGCGGGGGAGACCCTGCTCGTGCACGCCGCGTCCGGCGGCGTGGGCATGGCCGCGATCCAGCTCGCGCGGCATATCGGCGCGGAGGTGTTCACCACCGCGAGCCCGCCCAAGTGGCCCACCGTGGAAGGGCTGGGGATCCCGTCCGACCGGATCGCCAACTCCCGGACCCTGGACTTCGAGGAGACGTTCCGCGCCGCGACCGGCGGCCGGGGCGTGGACGTGGTGCTCAACTCCCTCGCCGCGGAGTACGTGGACGCCTCGCTGCGGCTGCTCGCCCCGGGCGGACGGTTCCTGGAGATGGGCAAGACCGACATCCGCGACCCCGAGCAGGTGGCCGCGGTCCGCACCGACATCGCCTACCAGGCGTACGACGGTCTGGACGCCGGGCTCGACCGGGTCGCCGAGATGCTCGCCGAAGTGATGGAGCTGTTCGAGCGCGGGGTGCTCTCCCCGCTGCCCACCACCCTCTTCGACGTACGGCGGGCGCCCGAGGCGTTCCGCCTCATGGCCCAGGCCCGGCACACCGGGAAGATCGTCCTCACGGTGGACCGCGCCCCCGACCCGGCCGGTTCGGTCGTGGTGACCGGCGGCACCGGCGATCTGGGCGGCCTCGTCGCCCGCCACCTCGTGGAGCGGTACGGCGTACGGCGCGTGGTCCTCGCCAGCCGGAGCGGCGAACGGGCCGAAGGGGCGCCGGAGTTGCGCAGGCAACTGGAGGACGCAGGCGCCGAGGTCGATGTGGTGTCCTGCGATGTGACGGACCGCCGGTCGGTGGCGGAGCTGCTGGCCGGGATCCCGGCCGACCGCCCGCTGACCGGCGTGGTGCACTGTGCCGCCACCCTGGACGACGGGGTGATCCCCGCCCTCGACCCCGAGCGGATACGCCGGGCCTTCGCCCCGAAGGTGGACGCCGTACGCCACTTCGACGAGCTGACCCGCGGCGCCGACCTGAGCCTCTTCGCGGTGTTCTCCTCGGCGGCCGGTGTGCTCGGCAGTCCCGGACAGGGCAACTACGCGGCGGCCAACGCGGCCGTCGACGCCCTGATGGCCGGACGCCGGGCCGCCGGGCTGCCCGGTGCCTCGCTGGCCTGGGGCTGGTGGGGCCAGGGCAAGGGCCAGACCAGCGGACTCGGCCGGGCCGACCGTGAGCGGTTCGCCCGCGGCGGTGTGGCGCCGATGAGCCCCGACGAGGGACTGGCGCTGTTCGACGCCGCGCTCGCGCACAACCTGCCGCTGACCGTGCCGGTGAAGCTCGACCTCGCCAGGCTCGCCCGCTCAGGACCGCTGCCTCCGCTGCTCAGCGCCCTCGCGCCCGCCTCGGCCCCCGGCCGGCGCACCGCGCTCGGCGGCGCGGAGCGGGACGGCGACGACGGGGCCGAGGGGCTGCGCCGCAGGCTCGCCGCCCTGTCCGCCGTCGAGCAGGACCGCCATCTGGTGGACCTGGTCGCCCGTCAGGTCTCCACCGTCCTCGGGCACGCGCCCTCCGTCGTCCTCGATGTGAGCAAGGAGTTCACGGCGCTCGGCTTCGACTCGCTGACCGCCGTCGAGCTGCGGAACCGGCTCTCCCGCTCCACCGGGCTGCGGCTGCCCGCCACCCTCACCTTCGACCACCCCACCCCGCTCGCGCTCGCCCACCACCTCCAGAGCGAACTGGTCGACGGGCCTGCGGAGTTGCCGGCGGCGCCGGACTCCGCCGGGCAGCGGCCGGGATCCGTACGGCCGGCCGGCGACATGGCCCTGCCCGCCGGGGGCCGGGCCGAGCCCGCCTCCCCGCCCCCGTCCGACGCGCCCGTCGCGATCGTCGGCATGGGCTGCCGCTTCCCCGGCGGCGCCGCCGACCCGGAGCTGTTCTGGCAGAACCTGCTCGACGGTGTCGACGCCGCCTCCGAAGTGCCCCCGGACCGCTGGGACATGGACGCCTACTACCACCCCCGCAAGGGAGTGCCGGGCAAGGCGTACACCAGGAAGGCGTCCTTCGTCCCCGATCTCGCCGACTGGGACGCCGAGTTCTTCGGCTGCACCCCGCAGGAGGCGTACCGGCTCGACCCGCAGCACCGGCTCCTCCTGGAGATGGTGTGGACCGCCATGGAGGACGCCGGGATCCCCGCGGAGCGGCTGCGCGGCAGCAGGACCGGGGTCTTCCTCGGGCTGAGCGACTCCAGCCAGTACTCGCGGCGGCAGGTGGAGACGGAGGGCCTGGCCTGCTTCGACGACCCGAGCTTCTTCCTCGGCCTCTCCTCCAGCGCCGCCGCCGGCCGGATCGCGTACCACCTGGACCTGCGCGGCCCGAGCATGACCGTGGACACCGCCTGCTCCTCCGCGCTCACCGCCACGCATCTGGCCGTACAGAGTCTGCGGCGCGGCGAATGCGACCTGGCGATCATCGCCGCCGCCTCCGCGCTCATCGACCCGAGCGCCCTCGTCCAGGCGTGCAAGATGAGCATGCTCGCGGCGGACGGCCGGTGCAAAACCTTCGACGAGGCCGCCGACGGCTTCGTCGCGGGCGAGGGCAGCGCCGCCATCGTCCTTCAGCGCGCCGAGGACGCCGAGGCGGAGCGCCGTCCCGCCCACGCCGTCATCCGCGGTTCCGCCATGACCCAGGACGGGCGGAGCAACGGGCTGACCGCCCCCAGCAGGCCCGCGCAGGCGGCCGTGGTGCGCGCCGCGCTCTCCGACGCGGGGCTGCGCCCCGACGACATCGGCTTCGTCGAGGCGCACGGCTCCGGTACCAGCCTGGGCGACGCCATCGAGTTCAGCGCCCTCCAGGAGGTGTTCGGCGACCGGGGGGTCGACCACCCGCTGCTGATCGGCGCGGTCAAGACCCATGTGGGGCATCTGCTGACGACCGCGGGAATGGCGGGCCTGATCAAGTCGGTGCTCGCGCTGCGCAGCGGTGAACTCCCCGCCAACCTGCACCTGGAGCGGCCCAACGCGGACGTGTCCCTCGACGGCCCCGTCCGCCCGGCGCAGACCCGGCAGCCGTTCCCCGCCGCGCCCGGCGCCCCGCGCCGCGCCGGGGTCAGCTCCTTCGGCTGGTCCGGCACCAACATCCACCTGGTGGTCGAGGAGGCCCCACCGGCGCCCCGGCGCGAGGAACCGGCCGGGGAGGGCGCCGCGACCCCCACCGGGGCCGAGGCCGCGCCGCGCCAGCTCGTCACCCTCTCCGCGACCAACGCCGCGAGTCTGCGCGAGGCCGCCACCGCCCTCGCCGCCCATCTGGAGCGGGAGCCCCGACCCGGCCTGGCGGACGTGGCGTTCACCACCCAGACCGGGCGCACGGCCTTCCCGGTCCGCCGGGCCCTGCTCTGCCGGGACCTCCCCGACGCGATCGAGCGGCTGCGCGACCCGGCCGGCGCCGACGGCACCGTGTCCCCGGCGCGCAAGCACCGCGTGGGCCTGCTGCTGCCCGGCGACGGGGCACCGTCCGGTGCCACGGGCGGGCTCTACGGTACGGAGCCGGCGTTCCGCGCGGCGGTCGACGCGTGCGCCGAGCTGGCCGCCGAACGGTTCGGCACCGACCTGGGCCATCTGCGCGATCCCCACCGCGCTCCGGAACGGGACGCCGGGACACCGGACTCCGCCGTCCTGTCCGCCTTCACCGTGCAGTACGCGCTCGTCGCGCTGCTGGAGGCGTACGGCGTACGGCCTGCCGTCCTCCTGGGCCACGGCGTCGGCGCGTACGTCGCGGCCTGCGCGGCCGGGGTGTTCGCGCTGCCCGACGCGATGAGCGTGGCCCTGGATCCGGACCTGGCCGGGTCGGTGACGCTCCACGAGCCCCGCGCCGGACTGTTCTCCGCCGCGACCGGCCTGCCCCTCACACCGCAGGAGTGCGCCGACCCGGCCTACTGGGCCGCGCTGCCCGGCCGTCCCGTCGCGGACGCCGACAGCGCGCGGGGCCTCGCGCAGTACGCCACCGTGCTGGTCGAGGCGGGCTGGGGCACCACCCTGGACGCGGCGGGGCCCGGGTCCACGGACGCCGCCGGGGAGGCCGTACCGCCGGTGACCGTACGGCTGCTGCCCGTGCCCGGCGGCGACGCCGACCGCGCGACCTGGCTGGCCGGGATCGGCCGGCTCTGGGAGCTGGGCGTCACCGTCGACTGGGGCGCGGGCCACACCGTCCGGCGGGAGCTGCTGCGGCTGCCGGGCTACCGGTTCCAGCGCGCCCGCTACTGGCCGATGCCGGTGGCGCGGCCCGCCGCCCCGGCGGGATCCGCCTCCGCGAACGGCGGGACTCCCGCGGCCGACGCCCGGGGCACCCGCTTCCTCGCCTCGGCCTGGCGCCGGCAGGACGCCCTGCCGCCCGCGTCCGCACCGGCCGCGCCCGCGACCGTACTGGTCCTGGCCGACCGGGCCGGGCTCGGCCGCCGGGTGGCCGAGCGGGCCGGAGCCGCCGGGGACGAGGTGGTGCTGGTCGAGGCGGGCGACGGATATCTGCGGACCGGGGGAGGCGTGACGATCGACCCCCGGAGCGCGGAGGACTACGAGCGGCTGCTGACGGAGCTGCCCCCGCCCCCGCCGCCCGGCACCAACGGCACCCATAGCCGGAGCGGCGCGCACGGCACCAACGGAGCGCACGGCGCGGGCGGTTCCGTCGCCCCGGCCGGCCCGCTCCGTGTCGTCCACGCCTTCGGCCACCACCCCGATCCGGCGGCCGGGCACGAACACGCCCTGGACCACGGCTTCTACAGCGTGCTCCGGCTGATCCAGGCGATCGGCCGGGTCCTGCCCGGCCGCGACGTCGAACTCGTCGTCGCGCTCTCCGGGACCTTCGACGTCCTCGGCGGCGAGCGCGTGCACCCGCTCTCCGCGCCGGTCGTCGGCCTCGCCCGCTCCATCGGCGTGGAGTACCCGCGGATCCGCACCCGCTGCGTCGACCTCGACCCGGAGGCGGGACCGGACCGGGCGGCCGGTCAACTCCTGCGCGAGTTCGACCTGTTGACCGCCGACGGCACCCGCCCCGGCGCCACCGGATCCGACTCCTCGCCGAGCGCCTGGCGGCGCGGACGCCGCTGGCTCCCCGGCCTGGAGGAGGTGGGGCTGCCCGCCGTCGCCGACGACCAGGTCTGGCGGCCCGACGGGGTGTACGCGATCACCGGCGGCCTGGGCGGGCTCGGTATGGCGCTCGCCCGCAGGCTCGCCCCGATGGGCGCCAGGCTCGCCCTGATCGGCAGGACCGAACTGCCCGAACCCGCCCTGTGGGACTGGTGGATCAGCAGCCACCGCGCCGACGACCGGATCAGTTCCGTCCTCCTGGCGATCAGGCAGCTCCGCGCGGCCGGCGCCGAGGTGCTGCCCGTCCGGGCGGACATCAGCAGGCCCGACGAGGCCGCCGAGGCCTTCCGTACCGTACGCGCGCACTTCGGCGAGGTGTACGGGGTGATCCACACCGCGGGCGTACCGGGCGAGGGGCTGCTCCAGTACAAGACCAAGGAGCAGGCCGCCGCCGTACTGGCCCCCAAGATCGCCGGAACGCTCGCCGTCGCGGAGGCTCTGCGCGAGGCGCCGCCCGAACTGCTCGTGCTGTACTCCTCCACCGTCACCGCGGTCGGCGGACACGGCGAGGGCGACTACGGCGCGGCCAACGCCTTCCTCGACGCCTTCGCCGCCGCCGAGGACGGGGCGGGGACGGTGGCCAACCGGGTCGTCTCCGTCGGCTGGGGGGCGTGGCAGCACGACAGCTGGCAGACCAAGGCGTACGCGGCGGCCCCCGCCCTGCGGGACCGCGCCCGCCGGATCCGGGAGGAGTACGGCTTCACCGACGAGGAGGGGACCGCGGCGCTCGGCCGGATCATCGCGGCGGGACCGTCCCATCTCTACGCGCTCAACCAGCCGCTCGACGATCTCGTCGACGCCATGCGGATGCTCTCCGACCCGGAGGCGCTGGCGGGCAACGGCACCGGACCGGGTGCGGGGGCGACCGCGCCCGAACGCCGCTACCCCAGGCCCGATCTGCGGGTCTCGTACATCGCCCCGCGCGACGACACCGAACGCCGGGTCGCCGACACCTGGGGCGAACTGCTCGGGATGGAGCGGGTCGGTGTGCACGACCCCTTCTTCGAGCTGGGCGGTACCTCGCTCGTGGGGCTGGCCCTGGTGAACCGGCTCGCCGCCGAGTTCGGGGTCGAGCTGGCCGCGGCGAGCCTGTTCGAACATCCCACCGTCGCCCAGCTCGCGGAGCTGCTCGACAGCCTCGGTGCCGGCGGTGCCGGCGGTGCCGGCGGTTCCGGTACGGCCGGCCCCGGTACGGGCGGCGCGGGCGGCGACGCCGACGACCCCGCGTCCCCCGCACCGGGCCGGGAGGACGGCAGTGCGGCACGTGGACAGCGGCGCAGGACCCAGGCCGGTGCCTCGACCATCAAGCGCAGGAGGACAGGCAAGTGAGCTGGCAGACGAGCGAGGACGACCCGCAGAGCGGCGCCGAGGGCACGGACATCGCCCTGGTCGGCATGGCGGGACGGTTCCCCGGCGCCGACGGCGTCCGGCAACTGTGGCACAACATCAGGGCGGGCAAGGACACCATCACCCGCTTCACCGAGGAGGAGCTGCGGGCCGAGGGCGTGCCCGAGGAGCTGCTCGCCGACCCGTCGTACGTACGCGCCGGATCGGTGCTCGACGGCATCGACCTGTTCGACGCGGGCTTCTTCGGCCACACCCCCAAGGAGGCCCAGCTCCTCGACCCGCAGCAGCGGCTGTTCCTGGAGACCGCCTGGCACACGCTGGAGGACGCGGGCACCGACCCGGCGCGCTTCGCCGGATCGATCGGGGTGGTCGCCGGGACCGGCATCAGCTGGTACATGATGAACAACCTGTCCACCCGGCCCGACCTCGCCGAGTCCGTCGGCGAGGTGCAGATCGGCCTCGGCAACGACAAGGACTCCCTCGCCACCCGGGCGGCGTACGCCTTCGACCTCACCGGGCCCTGCTACAGCGTCCAGAGCTACTGCTCCACCTCGCTGGTCGCCGTGTCGCTCGCCTGCTCCGCGCTGGTCAGCGGCGAGGCCGACATGATGCTGGCCGGCGGGGTCTCCGTGCTCGTGCCCCACCGGGTGGGCTACCTCTACCAGGAAGCCGGGATGTCCTCCCCGGACGGCCGCTGCCGGGCCTTCGACGCCGCCGCCCAGGGCACCCCGGTCGGCAGCGGCGTCGGCGTCGTCGCCCTGCGCAGGCTGGAGGACGCGCTCGCTGACGGGGACCGCGTCTACGCGGTCATCCGGGGCTGGGCGGTCACCAACGACGGCGCCAACCGGGCCGGGTTCACCGCTCCCGGCGTACGGGGCCAGTCCGGTGTGATGGCGGAGGCCCTGGCCAGTGCCGGGCTGACCGCGCCCGACATCGACTACGTGGAGGCCCACGGCACCGGCACCGGACTCGGCGACGCCATCGAGATCGCCGCCCTCCAGCGCGTCTTCGACGTCGACGGGGTCACCCGCTGCGCGATCGGCTCGGTCAAGACCAACCTCGGCCACCTCGACCGGGCCGCGGGCGTCACCGGTCTGATGAAGACCGCGCTCGCCCTGCACCACGAGGAGATCCCGCCCACCCTCCACTTCGACCGCCCCAACCCCCAGCTCGCCCGCTCGGCAGGCCGCCTGGAGGTCGTGACCGACCTGCGGCCCTGGCCCCGGGGCGAACGGCCGCGCCGCGCCGGTGTCAGCGCCTTCGGGATGGGCGGCACCAACGCCCATGTCGTCCTGGAGGAGACCGCCGCACCCGCGCCCGACCCCCGCCCGGCCCCCCGCGACCACCAGGTCCTCGTGTGGTCCGCGCGGACGGCGGACGCGGCCGACGAGACGACCGGACGGCTGCGCGCACTCCTCGCCGACCAGGGCGAGGGCCGCGCCTGGGAGCCGGAGGCCACCGGGGCGCGCGGCGTCGCCGATGTCGCCTACACCCTCCAGACCGGCCGGGCCGTCTTCGACCACCGGCGCGCGCTGGTCACCTCCTCCGGCGCCGCCGGTACGGACGGGGGCGCCGTCGCCGACGCGCTGCGCGCCCTCGGCGAGGACGCCGACCACCGCGTCCTCGCCCGCCACGACGCCGTCACCCGCAGGCCGGTCGGCTTCCTGCTCGCCGGGGTCGGCGAGCACTACCAGGGCATGGTCGGCGGCCTCTACCGCACGGAACCCGTCTTCCGCGCCGCGATCGACGCCTGCGCCGACCTCTTCCGCGACCAGCTCGGCGTCAACCCCGTGGAGACCTTCCTCGACCGGCGGCGCTCCGGCGCCCCCGATCTGGCGGGGCTCCTCGGCCGTACGGACACGGAGGCGACGGAGTCCGCGGAGCCCGTCGCCACCGAGATCATCCAGCCCGCGATGTTCGCCGCGGACTACGCGCTCGGCACGCTCCTGATGTCCTGGGGCGTCCGGCCCCGGCTGCTGCTGGGGTACAGCGTCGGGGAGTTCGCCGCCGCCTGCCTGGCCGGCGCGCTCACCCTGCCCGAGGCGACCGCGCTGACCGCCCAACGCGCCCGGCTCATCGCGGAGCTGCCCGCCGGCGCCATGACGGCCGTACCGCTCTCCGTCCCCGACCTCACCGATCTGATCGGCCCGTTGGCCGGTACCGGGGTGGATGTCGCGGCGGTCAACGGGCCCGGCTTCACGGTGCTCTCCGGGCCCGTCGACGCCGTGGCCGAGCTCTCCGACCGGCTCGCCGCCGCCGACGTACCCAGCCGCGGCCTCCGTACCACGCACGCCTTCCACTCCGCGGCGCTCCGGCCGGCCGCGCCCGCCCTCACCGCGTGGGCCCGCTCCGAACTGAAGCCGCGGGCCCCGAAGATCCCGTACCTCTCCAACGTGACCGGCGCGCCCGTCACCGAGCAGCAGCTCCGCGACCCCGGCTACTGGGCCGAACACATGTGCAGGACCGTGCGGTTCTCGGACATGCTCGCCCACACCTTCGCCCAGGGCGACGACATCCTGCTGGAGCTGGGCCCCGGCCAGTCCCTCGGCGCGATGGCCCGCAACCACCCCGGCTGCCCGCCCGAGCGCTGGCCGCTGCTGCTGCCGACGCTGCCCGCCCAGGCCGATCCGTCGAGCGACGGCGAGGTGCTGGCCGGCTCGCTCGCGCGGATGTGGCTGGCGGGCGTCGACGTCGACTGGCAGGCGTACCACGACGGCAGGAACCCCCGTAAGGTCTCCGTGCCCGACTACCCCTTCCAGCACGAGCGTTACTGGATCGACGCGGCCACCCCCGCCGCCCCGCCGGCCCTCACGGAGCCCGTCGCGGCGTCCCCCGTGACCGCGCCGGCGGACGCGGCGGACCCGCTCGCCGCGCAGGGGCTGTTCGTCCCGCGCTGGACCGAACGCCCGCTGCCCGCCACGCCGGCGGCCACCCCGGCCGACGGCCCCGTCTGGCTCTTCGCCGACGACCGGGGCGTCGCCGACGCGCTCGCCGCCCGGCTCACCGCCGACGGCCGCGCGACCGTGCTCGTACGCCCGGCCGACGCCGCCGACAACGCCGACAACGACGCCGCCGCGGCGGGCCGGACCGTGCGCCCCGCCGAACAGGACGACTACCAGGCCCTGTGGGAGAGCGCCGGAGCGCCGCGCACCGTCGTCCACCTCTGGGGGCTCGACCACGCCACCACCGGCACCCGCGCCCGCGAACGGGGCTTCGACAGCCTGCGCGCGCTCACCGCCACCCTCGGCGACGCCACACCCGGCGGACCGGTCTCCCTGCTGGTGGTGACCGAGTCCGCGCGCGCCGTCCGCGCCGACGACTCGCCGGTGGTCCCCGAACGCGCCACCGTGTTCGGACCCTGCCTGGTCGCCCCGCAGGAGTACCCCGCCCTCGACGTCCGCACCCTGGACGTGACGCTCCGCGCCGACACGGACGCCCCGGACTCCCCGGGAGCCGTGGCGGCGGCCCTCCACCGCGAACTGGCGGGCGACGGCGCGGGCCGGGTGGCCGCCCTGCGCGCCGGGACCCGGCTGGCCCTCGACCACGTACCGGCCCCGGACCCCGCCCCCGGACCGGCGCCGGAGGACAACGGCGCGCCCCGGGACGCCGCGGTGACGCCGGGCCCCGGCGACGTCTGCCTGATCACCGGCGGACTCGGCCCCGTGGGCCTGCTCCTCGCCGAACACCTGGGGCGTACCTACGGCGCGAAGCTCGTGCTCACCGGGCGGCGCGGCCTGCCGCCGCGCGAGGAGTGGGGCCGTATCGCCGCCGACGACACCGCGGAACCCGCCCTGCGCACCCGCGTCACCACGCTGCTGCGCCTCGCGGACCAGGGCCTCTCCGTGGAGGTGGTCGCCGCCGACGCCACCGACGAGGACGCGCTGCGCGAGGTCGTCTCCTCGGTCGTCGCCCGCCACGGCGCGCTGCACGGCGTGATCCATCTCGCCGCCGTCACCGACGCCGAGAGCCTCTCCCCGATCTCCGGGCTCGCCCCCGAGCAGCGCGACGCGCACTTCCACGCGAAGACCGGCGGCGCGCTGGCACTGGAACGGGTGCTCCAGGACGTGCCCGCCGCGTTCTGCCTGCTGTTCTCCTCCATGTCCGCGGTGCTCGGCGGGATCGGCTTCGCCGGCTACACGGCGGCCAACTCCTTCCTGGACGCCGTCGTCGACCGCCACCGCGCGGACACCACCCGCTGGCTCGCCGTCAACTGGGACACCTGGCCGTCCACCGCGGCCGGCCTCGGCGGCCAGTCGTTCGGCGCCTCCCTCGTGCAGTACTCGCTGACCGAGCGCCAGGCACTGGACGCCGTCGACCGGGTACTGGCCGCACCCCGGCCGCGTACCCTCGTCTGCGCCGGTGACCTGCCCGCCCGGCTCGTCCAGTGGGTGGAGCGGCCCGCGGCCGCGGCGGCGCCCGCCCCGGCCAGGCCCGCGGGCGAGCGCTTCCCCCGGCCCGAACTCGCCCAGCAGTACGTGCCCCCGAACGGCGAGCGCCAGCGCAGGCTGGCCGAGCTCTGGGCCGACCTGCTGGGGATCGACCGGGTCGGGGCCCGCGACAACTTCTCCGACCTCGGCGGCACCTCGCTGATGGCGCTCCAGCTCGTCAAGCGCATCCGGCAGGCGTTCGGCGTCGCGGTCTCCCCGATCACCCTGTTCGAGGCGCCCACCGTGCACGCCCTGATCCAGCAGATCGACAGCCTCGGTGGCGAGAGCGGCCCCGCCGCCGTACCGAGGCCCACGCAGGCGCCGCGCGCCACGGCCGTACGCGAGCCCGCGCGCGGCGACACGACGGGCACGGCGGAGACCGGCACCGTCCCCATCGCCGTCATCGGGCTGACCGGCCGCTTCCCCGGGGCCTCCGACATCGCCGCCTTCTGGCACAACCTCAGCCACGGCCTGGAGTCCGTCACCCGGTTCTCCGAGGAGGAACTGGTCGCCGCCGGACTCTCCCTGGACCAGATCCGCGACCCCGACTACGTCCCGGCCCGCCCGGTCCTCGACGACATCCGCACCTTCGACGCCGGATTCTTCGGCTACAGCCCGCGCGACGCGGCCCTCGCCGACCCGCAGCACCGGCTCTTCCTCGAATGCTGCTGGGAGGCGCTGGAGCACGGCGGTTACGGGGCGGCCCGCGGCCGGGGCCGGGTCGGGGTGTTCGCCGGGTCCAACCTCAGTACGTATCTGATGCTCCAGGCCGCGGGCCTGGCCACGGCCGGAGAGGCGGACCTCTACTCCACGGTCATCGGCAACGACAAGGACTCGCTCGCCACCGGTGTCTCCTACAAGCTGGGGCTCACCGGGCCCAGCCTCTCCGTGCAGACCTTCTGCTCCACCGCCCTGGTCGCCACCCATCTCGCCTGCCAGAGCCTGCGCGCCGGGGAGTGCGAGATGGCCATGGCGGGCGGCGTCGGCATCCATGTGCCCGACCGGGTCGGCCATCTCTACACCCCCGGCGGCATGGAGTCGCCCGACGGCCGGGTCCGCACCTTCGACGCCCGTGCCAAGGGCACCCTCTTCGGCGACGGCGTCGGGGTGCTGCTGCTCAAGCGGCTCGACGCCGCGCTCGCCGACGGCGACACCGTGCACGCGGTCATCCGGGGCTCCGCCGTCAACAACGACGGCTCCCTGAAGGTCGGTTACACCGCGCCCAGCGTCGTCGGCCAGGCCACCGTGGTCGCCGACGCGATGGCATCGGCCGGCGTCGGACCCGACGACATCGGCTACGTGGAGGCGCACGGCACCGCCACCGAACTCGGCGACCCCATCGAAGTCACCGCGCTCACCCGGGCGTTCGGCGCCACCGACCGCAAGCAGTACTGCGCGATCGGCTCGGTGAAGACCAACATCGGCCATCTCGGCGCCGCCGCCGGGGCCAGCGGACTGATCAAGACGGTCCTCTCGCTGAAGAACCGCCAGATCCCGCCGAGCCTCCACTTCGAGGAACCCAACCCCGAGATCGACTTCCCGGGCAGCCCGTTCTTCGTCAACACCGCCCTGACCCCCTGGCGGGTCGAGGAGGGCCGCCGCCGCATCGCCGGCGTCAACTCCCTCGGCATGGGCGGCACCAACGTCCATGTCGTCGTGGAGGAGCCCCCCGAGCAGCCCGGCGCACGCCCGGCCGACGCCGCTGGACCCGACCGGCGCTACGAGATCCTGCCCGTCTCCGCCCGGAGCGAGAAGGCCGCCGACGAGGCCGTCACCCGGCTCCGCGCCCGGCTCCGCGAGGAGACCGGCGCGGCCGCCCTGGACGTGGCGTACACCCTCCAGGCGGGACGCGAACGGTTCGAGCACCGCAGGATCCTGGTCGCGGACTCGCTGGACGCGCTGCGCGCGGCCCCCGACGGCGAGGAGGCGCCCGCGCCGGTGGCGGGGATGATGCGCCGCACCGACGCCGTCCTCGACCGGCCCGTGGACTTCCTGCTCGCCGGAGTGGGCGAGCAGTACCCGGGGATGATCGGCGAACT
The DNA here is from genome assembly GCF_042755665.1 of Streptomyces sp. NPDC059142. Taxonomy (NCBI): domain Bacteria; kingdom Bacillati; phylum Actinomycetota; class Actinomycetes; order Kitasatosporales; family Streptomycetaceae; genus Streptomyces; species Streptomyces sp. NPDC059142. The sequence goes on along the minus strand of NZ_JBHZDA010000009.1, from coordinate 18,529 downwards.
CTACCGGCGCGAACCGGAGTTCCGCACCGCCGTCGACGAGTGCGCCGCACTGCTCGGCGACACCCTCGGCGACGGCGTCGACCTCGTCCGCCTGCTCACCGCCCACCGCGACCGGCCGGCCGGCGACGGCGACACCCTGTCGGCCATGCTCGGCCGGGGCCCCGCCCCCGACGCCGACGCGCAGGCCGCGGCGGCGGAGCTGGCCAGGACCGAGATCGCCCAGCCCGCCGCGTTCGTCACCGACTACGCCCTCGCCCGGCTGCTGGCGAGCTGGGGCGTGCGCCCCGGCCGGCTGCTCGGCTACAGCCTCGGGGAGTACGTCGCCGCCTGCCTGGCCGGAGTCCTCACCCTCTCCGACGCGCTGCGCCTGGTCGCCTTCCGGGCCCGGCTCATCGCCCGGCTGCCCGCCGGGGCGATGCTGGCCCTGCCGCTCTCGCCCGCACAGCTCGGCGCCCGGTTCGGCGACCTCGCCGGCCAGGGCATCGACATCGCCGTCGTCAACGGACCCGAACTGACCGTCGTCGGCGGGGCGTCGGACGTCATCGACGCCTTCGCCGACCGGCTCGCCGCCGCCGGAGTCCCCGGGCGGAAACTCGCGACCACCCACGCCTTCCACACCCGGATGCTCGAACCCGTACGCGACGAACTCACCGCCTGGGCCGCCGCCCATCTGCGGCCGCGGGCACCCGAACTGCCCTACCTGTCCAACGTCACCGGCGAGCCCGTCACGGCCGAGCTGGTCGCCGACCCCGGCTACTGGGCCCGCCACATGTGCTCGACCGTACGGTTCTCCGACGGCCTGGCCCACCTCCTCGCCGACCCCGACCCGGTCCTGCTGGAGATCGGCCCCGGCCAGTCCCTCGGCGCCATGGCCCGGGTCCACCCCGACTGCTCCCGCGACCGGTGGCCGCTGATCGTGCCGACCCTGCCCGCCGCCGCCGACCCCCGCCCCGACGACCTCGTGGCCGCCGAGACCCTGGCCCGCCTCTGGCTCGCCGGCGCCGACATCGACTGGAGCGCCTACCAGCACGGCCGGGCGCCGCGCCGGATCCCGCTGCCCACCTACCCCTTCCAGCGCGCCGAGTACTGGCTCGCCCCGGCCGCGCCCCGGCCCACCGGCGCCGCCGCGCCCGTCCTCGAAGTCACCGACCTGGACGACGTACGGCGCTCCCCGCTGCCGCTGCTCCCCGAGGAGGAGTGGCTGCACGCCCTGGTGTGGCGGCAGACCGCGCCCCGCGGCGGACGGCTGCCGCTGGGCCGCTGGCTGATCCTCACCGACACCGGCGCCGCCGACGAGGTGAGCGGGCCACTGGTCCGCCGCCTCACCGACGCGGGCGGCAGCGTCGTCCTCGTACGCCCGGCCACCGGGTCCGAGGGGTTCGAGGGGCCCGACGAGAGGGGCGACTACCGGGTACGGCCCGGCGACGGCCCGCGGATCCGCGAGCTGATGCGCCGCCTCAGGGACGAGGGCGGACTGCCCGAGCGGATCGTCCACCTGTGGACGCTCTCCCTCCCGGAGTCCGAAGGCGCCACACCCACCGCCGAGGAGGTCGAGACCGCGCTGGTGCGCGGCACCGACACCCTCGTCGCGCTCGCCACCGGAGCCGGCGACGTCGGCGCCGAGAAGTGGTCGCTCGACGTGGTCACCTGCGGCACCCGCTCCGTGACCGGCGCCGAACGGATCCGCCCCGAACTGACCACCGTCACCGGCCCCGTGCGCGGCATCCCGCTGGAGTACCCGGAAGTCTCCTGCCGGCTCATCGACATCGACCCCGTGCACCCCGCCACCGCCGAGCGGCTGGCCGGGCAGATCGCCGCCGAACTCGGCGACGGCGACGGCGAACCGGTCGTCGCGCTGCGCCACGGCCGGCGCTGGCTGCCCGACTACGAGACCCTGCCCGACCACACACCGCAGCCCGCCGACGCCGAGGCGGCCCGCCCGGTACCGGGGCCGCTGCGCGAGGGCGGCGTCTACCTCGTCACCGGCGGCCTCGGCGGCATCGGCCTTGCCATGGCCGAGCGCCTGGCCCGCGACTGCCGCGCCAGGCTCGTGCTGTTCGGCCGGACCGGGCTGCCGCCCCGCGACACCTGGGAGACCGCGCTCGCCGACCCGGCCGTCAGCGACGAGGTACGGCGCCGGCTCACCGGGGTCCTGCGGCTGGAGGAGTACGGCGCCGAGGTGGCCGTCGTCACCGGCGACGTGGCCGACCCGGCCGACACCGGACGCGCCGTCACCACCGCCCTGGAGCGGTTCGGCGCCCTGCACGGCGTCCTGCACGCGGCGGGACTCCCCGGCATCGGGCTCATGCAGTTCAAGACCACCGCCGAGATGCGCAAGGTGATGGCGCCCAAGATCCGCGGCACCCTCGCCCTGGAGGACGCCCTCGACGGCGTACCGCTCGACTTCCTCGTGCTGTTCTCCTCCATCACCTCCGCGACCGGCGGCGGCCCGGGACAGGTCGACTACAGCGCCGCAAACGCCTTCCTCGACGCGTACGGGGAGGCGGCCCCCGCGGGCCGGGACGGCGCCGGACGCCGGACCCTGACCATCGGCTGGGGCGAGTGGCAGTGGAACGCCTGGGAGGCCGGACTCGCCGGGTACGACGTGGAGATCCAGGAGTTCTTCCGCACCAACCGGCAGAAGTTCGGCATCGGCTTCGACGCCGGCTGGCGCGCCCTGCTCCGGGCGGTCTCCCAGGACCTGCCCTACGTCGTGGTGAACAGCCAGGAGTTCTCCCAGATGGAGCGGATGAGCCGGCACTTCACCATCGAACTGGTCGGCGGCGGCAAGAGCGCCCAGCGGCAGGAGGGCACCCGCCATCCGCGCCCCGACCTGGTCACCGAGTTCGTGCCGCCCTCCGGGGAGGTGGAGAGCGCGATCGCCGACGTCTGGTGCGACCTGCTCGGACTGAACGAGATCGGCGCCGACGACAGCTTCTTCGACCTCGGCGGCTCCTCCCTCATCGGCATGGAGGTGATGGCGCGCATCCGGCGCCGCCTCGCCGTCGACGAACTCGCCCCGCACATCCTCTACGAGGCGCCGACCGTCGCCCGGCTGGCGCGGCTCCTGGCCGCACGCACCGCCGGGACCCCCGGGGACGGCGCCGCGGACACCACGGCCGAGGACCAGGCCCGCAGCGACCTGCGCAGGCGCAGCCTGCGCCGTACCAAGAACCGGGAGGCGGAAGGCGCATGAGCGACACCAACGAGTCCGCGCTGGCCATCGTCGGAATGGCCGGGCGCTTCCCCGGCGCGGCGAGCGCGGACGCGCTGTGGGCCAACCTCACCCGGGGAGCGGGCGGCATCCGCGAGATCACCCAGGACGAGCTGACCGCCGCCCGGGTGCCGCCCGCCGCGCAGGCCGACCCCCGGTACGTACGGCGCGGCGCGCCCGTCGCGGACACCGAGCTGTTCGACGCCGCGTTCTTCGGCTACAGCCCGCGCGAGGCGGAAGTGGCCGACCCGCAGCACCGGATGTTCCTGGAGTGCGCCTGGGAGGCGCTGGAGAGCGCCGGTTACCGGCCCAACGCCGTGCCGGGCCAGGTCGGTGTCTTCGGCGGCGTCGCCCCGAGCCAGTACGGCATGCGCCATGTGCTGATCCGCCCCGAGGTGATGGCCACCATCACCCTGGAGCAGTACGGCATGGGCACCACCGCCGACTCGCTGTGCGCGCTGGTCGCCTACAAACTCGGCCTGACCGGTCCTGTGGTGGGCGTCCAGACCAACTGCTCCACCTCGCTGGTCGCGGTGCACCTGGCCGCGCAGTCCCTGCTCACGTACGACTGCGACGTCGCCCTGGCGGGCGGCGCCGCGATCCCCGACCCGCTGCCGACGGGCTACCAGTTCGAGGAGGGCTCGATCACCTCGCCCGACGGGGTGGTCCGCAGCCTCGACGCCGACGCGGGCGGCACCGTCATGGGCAACGGCGTGGGCGTCGTGGCGCTGAAGCGGCTCGCGGACGCCCGCCGGGACGGCGACCACATCTGGGCCGTTCTGCTGGGCAGTGCCATCAACAACGACGGTGCGGCGCGGGCCGGTTACTCGGCTCCCGGTGTCGACGGCCAGAGCGCGGTGATCGGTTACGGGCTGGCCGTGGCCGATGTCGACCCCGGCACCATCGGCTACGTCGAGTGCCACGCCACCGGTACCCGGCTCGGCGACTCCATCGAACTCGCCGCCATGGACCGGGCGTTCCCCCAGGTGCCCGCCGAGCCCCGGGTGCTCTCCACCCTCAAGCCCGACATCGGCCATCTGGACCGGGCCTCCGGAGTGGCCGGGCTGATGAAGGCGGCGCTGGCGCTGCACCACCGCGTCCTGCCCGCCACCCGGGGGTTCCGTACCCCCAACGCGGCCCTCGCCACGGCGGGGGACCGCTTCACCGTACTGACCGAGGACCGGCCCTGGCCGCGCACGGCGCACCCGCGCCGGGCCGGCGTCAACTCCTTCGGAGCGGGAGGCACCAATGTCCACGTCGTCCTCGAAGAAGCCCCCGGGCGAAGCACGGGAGCGGCCGGACAGGCCCCGCCGGGCCCGCAGTTGCTGGTGCTGTCCGCCCGTACCCCGGCCGCTCTGGACACGGCCGTACGGCGCCTGCGCGGCCATCTGCGCGACACCCTGGGGGAGGGGCGGCCCGGGGACGGCGGCCGGGCTCAGGACGGCGGGACCCTGGCCGGCGGGGAGCTGGACCGGGACCGGCTCCTGGCAGACGTGGCGTACACCCTCCAGGCCAGCCGCACCGGGTTCGCCCACCGGATGGCCGTCGTCTGCGACGGCGCCGAGGACGCCGTACGGGCCCTCGGGGACCCGGCACGCGCGGTCACCTCGGGACCCGTGACCGCCACCGGCGCCCCGCGCCGGACCGCCGATCCGCACGAGGCCGCCGCGCGGTGGCTGACCGGCACCGACATCGACTGGACGGCGCTGCACGACGGGCCGCGCCGGCGCGTCCCGCTGCCCACCTACCCCTTCGAGCGGCAGCGCTACTTCCTCGACCCGGCGGACCTCCCGGCCGGGTTCCCCGGCCTCGCCGCCGCCCAGGAGGGCCAGGGACCGGCCGCGGGCGCCGCCCAGGACCCGGCCGGGGGACGGCTGCCCGACATGGCCGACTGGTTCTCCCACCCCGTGTGGCGCTCCGTACCCCTGCTGCGCGGCGCGGACGCCGCGACGCTGCGGGAGAAGGGCCCGTGGTGGGTGGTGGCCGGGGAGGGAACCGGGCTCGCCGCCGCCCACCGGCTCACCGAACTCGGCGCCGACGTCGTCGTGTTGTGCCCGGTGGACCGGCCGGGCGGCAGGCCGACCGACATCGCGGGGCTGCGGGTGCGCGACATCGACCCCGCCTCACGGGAGGACTTCGCCGCCGCCCTCGCCGAACTGGGGCGCCCGCGCGGCGTCCTGCACACCCTGGGTCTGGAGTCCACGGGAACCGGCGCCGGGGCGGTGGCGGGTGAGAGCGGCGACGCCGCGTTCGCCGAGGCCCAGCGGTACGGCTTCTACTCCGTGCTCGCGCTCGTCGGCGCCCTCTCGCAGGACGCCCAGCCGGGCGAGGTCGACCTGCTCCTGTGCACCGACGGCGCCGTCGAGGCCACCGGCGGCGATCTGCGCCGGCCGCAGCAGGCCACCCTGGCCGGGCTCCAGCCCGTGATCAACCAGGAGTTCGGCGACCTCACGTGCCGGCTCGTCGACATCGACACCGACGGCTGCGCCCGCGCGCGCGGCTCCGTCGACGCGCTCGCCGCCGAACTCCTCGCCGAGGCGGCGGAAGCGACCACCACGGAGCCGGTGGCGCTGCGCTCCACCGACCGCTGGGTCCGCTCCTTCGCGCCCGTACGGGTCGGTCCCGTCCCCGCGGACCGGCCGGTGATCCCGCAGGGCGCCACCGCGCTGATCACCGGCGGCCTCGGCACGGTCGGCTCCGCGCTCGCCGCGCACCTCGCCACCGCGTACGGCTGCCGTCTGGTCCTCACCGCGCGGACCCCGCTGCCCCCCGAGGACGCGTGGGACGCCTGGCTCGCGGACCACCCCGGCGCGGACCGGACCGCGGAGCGGATCCGTACCGTACGGGAGCTGCGGGCGGGCGGCGCCGCCGTCCTGGTGGCCGGCGCGGACGTCGCCGACCGCGCCCGGATGGCCGAGGTGCTGGACCTGGCCAGGGACCACTTCGGCCCGGTCGACGTGGTCGTCCACGCGGCGGGCGCCCAGGGCCGGGAGTACTTCGGCTTCGCCCCCGGGCTGAGCCGGGCGGTCTGCGAGACCCATCTGCGCTCCAAGGTGACCGGCCTGCGCGTGCTGGACTCCCTGCTCGGCCGGGACGAGGCGCCCGTCAGGATGACGATGTCCTCCCTGGCCTCGGTGCTCGGCGGCGTCGCCTACGGACCGTACGCCGCGGCCAACGCCGCGATGGACGCCTACGCCCGCACGCTCGGCGACGGCCCCGAGGGCCGGTGGCTGCCCGTCAACTGGGACACCTGGAACCTGGGCGAGGACCCGCACGGCGACTTCGGCGTCACCATGAAGGAGTACTTCCTCGACGCCGCCGAAGGGTGCGAGGTCTTCGAACGGGCGCTCTCCGTCGCGGACCGGGTCCGCCAGCTCACCCTCTCCACGGGCCCCCTGGAGCGCCGTTTCGACCAGTGGACGCGGCTGGACCGTACGGCGCCCGAACCGCCCCGCACCCGCTACCCGCGGCCGGACCTCCCGGTCCCCTACGAACCCCCGGCGTCCCACGAGGAGGCCGCGCTCGCCGAGATCTGGAGCGAGATCCTCGGCGTGGACGGCGTCGGGGCCAACGACAGCTTCTTCGAGCTGGGCGGCCACTCGCTGGCCGCCGTCCGGATGATGGCCCAGGTCAGGGCCCGGTTCGGCGGATTCCCCGGCGATGTGCTGATCGAGAACCCGACGGTACGCAGCTTCTGCAAGGTCCTCGCCGCGCGGAACTGACCCGCACCGCACACACGCAAGCGACGCAACGGAAGCGACAACGAGAGAAGGAGCACCCCGTGACACACGTGGGAGTCGTCGGCGCCGGAGTCATGGGCGCCGGGGTGGCACAGAACCTCGCCCACTCCGGCCACACCGTCGCGCTGGTGGACACCAGCCCCGACGCCGTCGAGCAGGCGCTGAACACCGTCGAGACCAACTGCCGGATGAGCCGGCTGCTGGGCGGGCCCGAGATCGACGCGGACGAGGTGCTGAAGCGGATCGAGGGCGGCACCGAACTCTCGCTGCTCACCGACGCCGAGATCGTCATCGAGAACATCACCGAGAACTGGGAGCTCAAGCGCTCCCTCTACCAGGAGATGGACCCGCTGGTCCGGCCCGACGCCGTGTTCGTCGCCAACACCTCCGCGATCCCCATCACCCGGCTGGCCTCGCTCACCGGACGCCCCCGGCAGTTCGTCGGCGTGCACTTCATGAACCCCGTGCCGATGAAGCCCGCCGTCGAGCTGATCCCCGGCCACCACACCTCCCCGGAGGCGCTGGAGGCGGTACGCGAACTCCTCGCGTCCATGGGCAAGAAGGCGATCCCGGTCAACGACGCCTGCGGCTTCGTCTCCAACCGGGTGCTCATGCTCACCGTCAACGAGGCGGCCTGCCTGGTGTACGAGAACGTGGCCACCGCCGAGACCGTCGACGAGGTGTTCCGGAGCTGCTTCGGACACCCCATGGGACCGCTGGAGACCGCCGACCTCATCGGCGTCGACACGATCCTCTACAGCATCGAGGTGCTGTACGAGCACTTCGCGGACAGCAAGTACCGGCCCTGCCCGCTGCTCAAGAAGATGACCGACGCGGGGCTGCACGGCCGGAAGTCCGGCGAGGGCTTCTACCGGTACGGCCCGGCCGGCGCCACGGCGCCCGCCCGCACATGACCGCCACCGGCGCCCGCACCCCCGCCCCCACCCGTCACGGCACCACCGACACACCCGTACCCACGGCCGACCGAGGAGTCCACTGACCATGTCCGACGACGCACGCACCCCGATCCGTGAGTTCATCTCCGCCAAGTTCCCGCAGATCTCCCTCAAGGACGACGAGGACATCTTCGCCCTGGGCTTCGTCAACTCGCTCTTCGCCATGGAACTGGTCATGTTCGTCGAGAAGACCTTCGGCGTCCGGGTGCCCAACGACGAACTGCGGATCGACAACTTCCGCACCCTCGACTCCATGGCCGCGCTGGTGGGACGGGTCTCCGGCGACGCCCGGATCTCGGCCGGCTGAACGGGGGAGACCATGACCGTCCCCCTCACCGCCGCAGGCGCGGCCCTGGCGAGCCCCGAAGAGGTCCGCGCCTTCGTCGACACCGAGATCGTCCCGTACGCCGACACCTGGGACCAGGAGGAGCGCCTGCCCGCCCCGCTGCTGGCCCGGATGGGCGAACTGGGCCTGTGGGCCCCGTTCCTGCCGCCCGAGGCGGGCGGCAGCGGCACCTCGTGGAGCGAACTGGGCCGGCTCCACGAGGAGATCGGCCGGGGCTGCTCCTCGGTCCGCTCCTTCCTGACCGTGCACACCATGGTCACCTGGACGGTCCACCGCTGGGGCAGCGACGCCCAGCGCGAGCGCTGGCTCCCCCGGCTCGCCACCGGGGAACTCCTCGGCGCCTTCTGCCTCACCGAGCCGGGCAGCGGCAGCGACGCCGACGCGCCCGGCACGGTGGCCACCCCCGACGGATCCGGCTGGGTCGTCAACGGCGAGAAGAAGTGGATGACCGCCGGGCAGGTCGCCGGACTGCTGCTGGTGTTCGGCCGGACCGGGACCGGGATGAGCGCCTTCCTGGTGGACGCCCGGGCCCCCGGTGTGGAGATCACCCCCATCCGGGGCGTGATGGGCACCCGCGCCAGCATGCTCGCGGGCATCACGCTGAAGGATGTACGACTCGGGCCCGACGCGCTGATCGGCCCGCCCGGCTGGGCGGCCGGCACGGTGATGACCGGCGCCCTCGACCTGGGCCGCTACAGCGTGGCCTGCGGCTGCGTGGGCATCGTCCAGGCCTGCCTGGACGCCTGCGTCGCCTACACCTCGGGGCGCCGCGTCCGCGACGGACAGCTCTCCGAACTCCAGCTCATCCGGCGGAAGATCAGCGACATGGTGGTCGGCGTCCGGGCGGCGCGGCTGCTCTGCGCCGAGGCGGGCCGTCTCAAGGACGCCGACGACCCCGCCACCATCATGGCGACCTGGGTGGCCAAGTACCACGCCTCCACCACGGCCACCGCCGCCGCCGGCGACGCCGTACAGATCCACGGGGCCAACGGCTTCACCGCCGACCATCCGGCCGCGCGGCTCTTCCGCGACTCCAAGGTCGCGGAAATCATCGAAGGGTCAACCGAGTTGCAGCAGATCACCATTGCGGGCGAGGCCTACCGGGAGGTGGCACGGTGAACGCCGGCCGGACCGTACCGAACGACACCGGCACCGAGCCGGGGCGCGGCAGGATCAAGTGTGTGGTGTGGGACCTGGACAACACCCTGTGGGACGGCGTCCTCCTGGAGGACGCCGGGGTCACCGTGAAGCCCGAGGTCGTCGCGGAGATCCGCCGCCTCGACGAACTGGGCGTCCTGCACTCCATCGCCAGCCGCAACGACCACGACGCCGCGATGCGGCGCCTGGAGGAGGAGAACCTGGCCGAGTACTTCCTCTACCCCCAGATCAACTGGAACCCCAAGTCCGGCTCCGTCGAGCAGATCGCCAAGTCCATCAACATCGGTCTGGACGCCGTCGCGTTCGTCGACGACCAGCCCTTCGAGCGCGCCGAGGTGGAGCACAACCTGCCGGCCGTCCTCACCGTGGACGTCCACGGACTCGCCGAGACCCTGCGCACCCCGGAGTTCCGGCCGAAGTTCGTCACCGACGAGTCCCGCAAGCGCCGCGAGATGTACCGCAGCGCCGTCGACCGCGACCGGGTGGAGGAGGAGTACACCGGCACCAGCGAGGAGTTCCTCGCCACGCTCGGCATGCGGTTCACCATCTCCGAGGCACAGCGCGAGGACCTCCAGCGCGCCGAGGAACTGACCGTGCGCACCAACCAGCTCAACTCCACCGGCCGCACCTACTCGTACGACGAACTCGACCACCTGCGCCAGGACCCGGACCATCTCCTGCTGGTCGCCGAACTGACCGACCGGTACGGCAGCTACGGCAAGATCGGACTCGCCCTCGTGGAGCGGGCCCGGCCCGCCTGGCATCTGCACATGATGCTGATGTCCTGCCGGGTGATGGCCCGCGGCGTCGGCACCGTCCTGCTCAACCATGTGATGTCGCTGGCCAAGGAGGACGGCGCCGTCCTGCGCGCGGACTTCGTGGAGACCGGCCGCAACCGGGTCATGTACGTCACCTACGCGTTCGCCGGCTTCCACGAGGCCGAGCGCGACGGCAACCGGGTGCTCCTCCAGTCCGACCTGGAGCGCATCCAGCCGCCGCCCGGATATCTGACCGTCACCGTCCGGTGAGCGCCACGACAGCGAGGAGCCGTAACCGGCCATGAACCCGACCACCACGCAGTCGGCCGCACGGGCCTGGCTGCCCTTCGGCGAGGCGCCGCCCTCCGGACCACGGCTCTTCTGCTTCCCCAACGCCGGCGCGGGCGCCGCGAGCTTCGCCCCCTGGCGCGGGCTCGCACCCCCCGGGACCACCGTCTGCCCGGTGCAGCCGCCCGGCCGGGCCGAGCGGTTCAGGGAGACACCGTACGACCGGCTCGACACGCTCCTCGACGCCCTGACCGAGGCGCTGCGCACCCAGTTCACCGGGGTGTACGCCCTGTACGGCCACAGCGTCGGCGCGCTCGTCGCCTTCGAGCTGGCCCGGCGGCTGCGCCTGGCCGGCGCGGAACCTCCCGTACACCTCTTCGTCTCCGGCCGCGCCGCGCCCCAACTCCCGGACGGCCGGAAACAGTTGCGGAACCTGCCGGACGGCGAGCTGCTCGACGAGGTCGCCGCCCTGGGCGGCACCCCGCCGGAGGTGCTGCGCGAGAAGTCCCTCATGGCGGCGCTGCTGCCCCTGCTGCGCGCCGACTTCGCGGTCAACGAGACCTACGTCCACCGCGAGGAACCGCCGCTCGACCTCCCGCTGACCGTCTTCGGCGGACGGGACGACCCGCGGGCCGAGGAGGCGGAGCTGCTCGCCTGGGAAAGCCTCACCACCGCCGAGTTCGACATTCGGCTATTTCCGGGCGGCCACTTCTTCCACCATGACACCGCGAATGTATTGCTCCAAAGAATGGCGAAATCACTACGCGCCTGACACGGTGTCGTACCAGGTGCCCCCGGCCGCCCGCCGGGGGCATGCCCATGTGGCCAGAAATGTACTCCACATCGGTGAATCTCCGATGGCTCAGTCCAATAAAAGGGCCTGTCGTGGCCGGGGGTTAGCCCCACCAACAATTCGGGGGCGGGCCGGATCGGTGAACCAGTCGACCCTCCGTAATGTGAGAAGTCCGGAACGGCACTTCTCGAAACTCGGAGGACCCCCCATGGCCGCTCCACAGCAAACACGCGTGGCAGAGGACGGTGAAGCCGTCTGGCGCTCAGGACGTCGCGGGCGCGTGGGCTGGTATTGCTATGACGGTGCGAATTCGGTGTTCGCCACCACCGTGATCTCCATCTTCTTCGGCCCGTTCATCACCGATGTGTGCGAACGGGCCGCCGATGGCGAGGGATATCTCCACCCCCTGGGTATTCCGGTGCTGGCCAGCTCATTCTTCCCCTTTCTGGTGGGATTGTCCGTCCTTCTCCAGATCTTCGTGCTGCCGACGGCCGCCGCCCTGACCGAACGATTCGACAAGGGCGTACTCCTCGGCACCCTGGGCTTCTGCGGCGCGGGCGCCGGAATGGGCATGTACACCATCGGCGACACCGACTATCTGCTCGGCGGAACCCTTTTCGCGGTCGCCACCATGGCGCTGGGCGCCGCGAACACGGTCTCCAACACCTATCTGCCGGCCCTCGCGCCACCGGAGCGCCGCGACCGTACCTCCACCCAGGCGTCCGCCACCGGATTCCTCTGCGGCGGCGTCGTCCTGATGGCCGCCCTGCTGGTGTACGCCCGCCACGAGGCGTGGGGGATGGAGGAGAACGAGGCGGTACGCCTCATCATGCTGGGCGCCGGCGTGTGGTGGCTGGTCTTCGGCGCCGTGTCGGTACGGCTGCTGCGCGGCTACGGCGCGCCCCCGGAGCCGACGGCGGACACCGTGGGACCGTCGGGCCGGGCGGGCACCTACCGCGCCCTGTTCGCGGCGGTACGGCAGATGCGCTCCTACCCCGGCGCGATCTGGTTCCTGGTGGCGTTCCTGCTCTACAACAACGGCATGCAGAGCGTCACCTCACTGGTGGGCACCTTCGCCGTGGAGGAGCTGGGACTGAAGCAGGACGACGTGGTCACCGCGGTGCTGGCGGTCCAGTTCGTGGCCTTCGCGGGCGCGATCGCGGGCGGGCGGCTCGCGGAGCGGTACGGCGGACGGAACGTCCTGCTGGGGTTCGTGGTGGTGTGGTTCGCGGCGGTGGTCGCGGGCGCCACCATCCCCGAACGGTCGGCCGCCGCGTTCACGGCGCTCTGCGTCGGCGCGGGGTTCGTGGTCGGCGGGACGTACGCGCTCTCGCGTTCGGTCTTCGTCAGCCTGGTGCCCCGGGAACGCGCGGCGGAGTACTTCGGAATCTTCGAGACGGTCAACCGGTGCCTGGCCTTCCTCGGCCCGGCCGCCTTCGGCTTCGTACTCCAGTGGACGGGCAGCTACCGCGTCGCCTGGCTCTCCATCCTGGTGTTCTTCCTGGCGGGCGCACTGGCCCTGGGTCTCGGTTCCGTGACGGGTAAGGGAAGGGAACGGCGACAGAAGGAGATGACTCATGGCTGACCCCGCGGCGGACGCCCGTCGCTACCGCGTGCTGCTCACCGAGGTGTCCAGCGCCTCGGCCCGGGAGGTGCTCACCGTCCTGGGCCGGGCCGGACACGAGGTGGGCGTCATGGACAGCGGCGGGATCTCCTTCACCGCGCTCTCGCGGTGGGTGAAGCGCCGCCACCGCGGTCCCCGGTTCGCGGACGACCCGCTGGTCTACCTCGACGCGCTGCGCGAGGTCCTGGCGCACCACGCGTACGACATCCTCTTACCCACCCACGAACAGCTCGTGGCGCTCTCCCGGCACCGCGAGGAGTTCGGAGCGCTGGTCACCGGACTCGCGGTGCCCGACTTCGCCGCCGTACGCAAGGTCCAGGACAAGGCCGCCTGCATCCGGCTCTTCGAGGAGCTGGGGCTCCCGCAGCCCGACACCGCGCTGGTCGCCGACGAGGCCGCGCTGCTCGCCCGCGCCGACGCCCTGCCCGCCTACGTCAAACTGCCCGTGGCCACGTCGAGCCGGGGGGTGTGGCAGGCCGAGGACGCCGCCGCGCTCGCCAGGATCGCCGCCGAGCCCGCCGTACGGGACACCTTCGCGACCGGCGGCGAGGTGCTGGTGCAGCGATCCCTGCCGGGCCCCGTCGTGATGGTGCAGGCCATGTTCGACCAGGGCGCCCTGGTCGGGGTGCACACCGTCCTGCGCCGGCGCGAGGGCGTGCAGGGCAGCTCCTCGGCGAAGGAGTCGATCGTCCTGCCCGACATCACCCCGCACCTCACCCGGCTCGGCGCGGCGCTGGGCTGGCACGGCCCGATGTCCCTGGACGCGGTCCTCGACGAGGACTTCGGCCTCGTCCACTACATCGACGTCAACCCGCGCCTGGTCGAACCCGTCAACGCCGAACTGGCCGGCGCCGATCTGGTCGGGCGCTGGCTGGCGGTCTCCCTCGGCGAGCGGACCGGACCGCTGCCGCCGCCCCGCGCCGGGGTACGCAGCCACATGCTGCTGATGGCCCTCGTCCGCCATGTGGAGGTGGGCCGGGGCCGCGGGGCCGTCCTGCGGGAGCTGGCCGGAGCGATGACCCGCAGAGGCTGGTACGCGGGCAGCAAGGAGGAACTGCTGCCGATCCGCTCCGACCCGGCCGTCGCCCTGCCCCTGGGCGCCGTCAGCGCCCTCCTGCTGGTCGCTCCGCGCCTCTGGCAGCGGGTGGCGGGCACCGGGGCCCCCGCGCACGCCCTGAGCGCCGAGGGGTGGCGCCAACTGCTCAAGGAATAGCCGGGAGAACGGCCGGAGAAGGCGCGCGGACGCCTGACGAGAACGCGGACGAGCCCGGTCGGGGGACCCTCCCGACCGGGCTCGTACACGTTCCCGGATTCGCACAACACCCTTTTCAGGCAGGGCCGTTGCCGGTTTGACGCTCGTCGCTGCCCGAACGCACCCGAGGGAGGCGGACCGTACGGCGGGACCGGGGGGTAGCCCCCCAGAATCTGGGGGGCGGACCGGATCGATGGCACGTCGATTCCTCCGTAGCGTCATAAGTCCACCCGGTCGGTACGACCCCAGACTTCGGAGGCACCCCGTGGCCACGCTCAACCGCATCTCCCGCACCTCGATCCTGGCCGGCGGCGCGCTGCTCGCACTGGTGGCCGTCACCGGATGCAGTGAGTCGGCGGGCGACGAGAACACCCCCGAGAAGCGCTCCTTCGGACCGGTCGGGGACCAGCTCACCATCGCCCGCAGCAACGGCGACCTCACGGTCAAGCCCGCCGACGTCGACGAGGTCGAGGTCACCCGCTGGTTCTCCGGCTGGTCGGCCGTCGGCGACAAGCCGAAGGCGTCGTGGAAGCTCGACGGCGACAAGCTCAGCCTGACCACCGACTGCGGATCCGTCATCAGCAACTGCAGCGCGCGCTACGAGATCCTCGTACCGCGGAAGACCGCGCTCACCGTCGAGGGCGACAACGGCAGGACCACCGCGTCGGGGTTCACCACCGACCTGGACATCACCTCGGACAACGGGGCGGTCACCGTCGACGGAGCCTCCGGCGCCCTCACCGTGCGCAGCGGCAGCGGCGACGTACGGGCCACCGGTCTCAAGTCCACCCGCGTCGAAGCCGGTTCGGACAACGGGAAGGTGCATCTCGCCTTCGCCGGCGTCCCCGACCAGGTGGGCGTGAAGACGAACAACGGCGGTGTGACGGTCGAGGTCCCCGACGGCACGTACAAGGTCACCACCAAGACCGACAACGGCAAGGTGGACGTCGACCTGCCGAGCGACGCGGGCAGCGCGCACGCGATCACGGCCACCACCGACAACGGCGGGATCACCCTCCGTACCGCGGGCTGAGAATCCCGCGCACCAACGGCTGAGACTCTCCGTACCAGGCCCGGACAGCGGTCCCTCACACCAGGGAAATCCACCATGCGCTCCCCGTCCAGCGGTGTCACACCGCTTCACGGTACTCCGGGTATCGAGTACCCCGGGTATCCCGGCACCCCCGGACACCCCGCCCGTCACGACGGCCCCGTCCCGCGCGTCCCGCGGGACGAGGTACGCCGCCGGCTGCTGACGGCCGCCGCGCGCTCCTTCGCCGAACTCGGTTACGCCGACAGCCGGCTGGAGGACATCGCCAACGCCGCCGGTTTCACCAAGGGCGCCGTCTACTCGAACTTCGCCGGCAAGCGCGAGCTGTTCGGCGCCATCCTCGGCGACGGCGCCGACAGCGAGTTCGCCGCCGTCATGAAGGGGCTCGGTGACACCGACCGGCCGGCCGAGGCGGTCCGTCTGGCCGCCCGTACGGTGGCGCACCGCATCGTGGGCGACGCCGAACGCGGCAGCCTCGGACTGGAGTTCGCGGCCCGCGCCGCCCGCGACGAGCGGACCAGGGCCATCCTGGGCCCGCTGCGCCGGTCCCAGCGCGCCGCCGCGGCCCGCTCGATCGCCTCCGTCGCCGAACGCACCGGCGTCCGGCCGGCCGTCCGGCCCGAACTGGCGGCCCTGATCCTGCACTGCCTGTGCAACGGCCTGTCGAACGAGCGCATCGCCGATCCGGAGGCGATCGGCCCCGACACCGTCGAAGAGGCGCTCGCCGCGGTCCTGACCGCGCTGATCGACCCGCACACCCCCCAAGCCCCGCACGACCCGCACACCCCCCAAGCCCCGCACAGCAGCCACGACCCGCACGGCCGGCACGACGAGTACGGCCCGCACCCCGCGCACGACCCGCACCCCCCGTCCACCGGGCCCTGCGCACCCACCGATCATTCCGAACACTCCAACGGCTGAAGGAACATTTCGATGGCCACCCTGCTCTACTCGCTCGGCCGGACGGCCTTCCGTCACCGAGGCGGATTCCTCATCGGCTGGCTGCTCCTGATCGCGCTGACGATCGGCGGCTTAGCCACCTTCGGCTCGCATCTCGACAGCGAGGCGACCATCCCCGGCTCCCAGTCGCAGAAGGGCATCGACGTACTGGAGAAGTCGCAGCCCGCCGCCACCGGTGTCACGGCGCAACTCGTCTTCGTCGCCCCCGAGGGCTCGACCGTCAACGACCCGGCCTTCCGGGCCGTCATCCAGAAGACCGTACGGGAGGCCGCGAAGGCGCCCCAGGTCGAGACCGCCGTCGACCCCTTCGAGGCGAAGTCCGTCTCCGAGGACCAGCGCACGGCGCTCGCCCAGGTCCTCTACCCCATCAAGCGCGACGCGCTGGAGGACTCCAGCGTCACCGCCCTGGAGGAGATCGCCGGTTCGGCGCGCTCCAGCGGCCTCCAGGCCGAGGTCGGCGGCACGATCTACTCCACCGCCGGGCTGGCCGTCGGCATCGGTGAGGTGATCGGCCTCGGAGTGGCGATCATCGTGCTCATCCTCACCTTCGGCTCCCTGCTGGCCGCCGGACTGCCGCTGCTCACCGCGCTGATCGGGCTGGCCATCGGGCTCGTCGGACTGCTGCTGGTGTCCAACGTCGCCACCGTCTCCTCCACCGCGCCGAGCCTGGCGCTGATGGTCGGGCTCGCGGTGGGCATCGACTACGCCCTGCTCATCCTCTCCCGCCACCGTACCCAGTTGGCGAACGGCATGGACGCGGAGGAGTCCGCAGCCCGGGCCACCGGCACCGCGGGCAGCGCCGTGGTCTTCGCCGGGCTGACCGTGATCATCGCGCTCTCCGGGCTCTCCGTCGTCGGCATCCCGTTCCTGAGCGTCATGGGGCTGGCCGCCGCCGGCACCGTCCTGATGGCGGTGGCGGTCGCGATCACCCTGCTGCCGGCCCTGCTCGGCTTCGCCGGGACCCGGCTGCGGCCCAAGCCCGGCTCGCGGGCCGAGCGCCGTGAGCGCGCCTCCGGCGGCGGGCGGCGCCCGTCCGGCGGTGAGCGCTGGGCCCGGCTGGTCACCCGCAGGCCGCTCGCCACCGTGCTCGCCGTCGTCATCGCGCTGGGCGCCGTCGCGGTCCCCGCCTCCCAGCTCGCCCTGGCCATGCCCGACAACGGCACCGCCGCCCCCGAGTCCACCCAGCGCAAGGCGTACGACCTGATCTCCGACGCCTTCGGCCCCGGGCGCAACGGCCGGCTGCTCGTCCTCGTCCAGAGCGCGGACGGCGACCCGGCGCCCGCCGCCGCCGAGGTGGCGGCCGGACTGGGACGGCTCGACCTGCCCGAGGTCGTCTCCATCAGCGCGCCCCAGGTCAGCGAGGACGGCAGCACAGCGGTCCTCAGCGTGGTCCCGAAGGCCGGGCCGCGTGACGAGCGTACGGAGGGACTGGTCCGCGACATCCGCGCCGAGACCCCGGCACTGGCCGCTAAGGCGGACGCCGAGATCCTGGTCACCGGCTCGACCGCCGCGGCGATCGACGTCTCCGACAAGCTCAGCGCCTCCCTGCTGCCGTTCGCGTCGATCGTGGTCGGACTGGCGCTCGTCCTCCTGCTGCTGGTCTTCCGCTCGATCGTGGTCCCGATCAAGGCGGCCTTCGGGTTCCTGCTCTCGGTGGGCGCGGCGTTCGGCGCGGTCGTCGCCGTCTTCCAGTGGGGCTGGCTCGCCGATCTGATCGGTGTGCCGACCGCCGGTCCGGTGTTCAGCTTCATGCCGATCATCCTGATCGCGGTGCTCTTCGGACTGGCGATGGACTACGAGGTCTTCCTCGTCTCCCGGATGCGGGAGGACTTCGTCCACACCGGCAGGCACCACGAGTCGGTGATCGCCGGTTCGCGGCACGCCTCGCGGGTCGTCACCGCCGCGGCGCTGATCATGTTCGCGGTGTTCGCGAGCTTCGTGACCGCCGAGGACCTCACGCTCAAGCCGATCGCCTTCGGCCTGGCCGTCGGCATCATGGTCGACGCGTTCCTCGTCCGGATGACGCTGGTGCCGGCCGTCCTCGCGCTGGTGGGCAAGGGCGCCTGGTGGCTGCCCCGCTGGCTCGACCGGCTCCTGCCCGACCTGGACATCGAGGGCGCCAAGCTGGACAGGACCCGGCCCCAGGAGGACCGGAGCCTGCTGACAGCGGTCCGCTGACCCCCCGGTCCGGGCCGCGCAGCGCCCCGGACCGGGGCCCTCCCGGCCCTCTCCGCCCGCCCCTCGGAACCCTCCGCCCCACCCCTCCGGACCCTCCGTCCACCCCCCACAGGCCCCGGGGGGCGCCCCCCCCCCCGCCCGCCGCGCCCCGCCGAGCCGCGGCGCGGCGCGGGGCCCCGCCCCCCCCCCCGCGCCACGCGGGGGAGAGGGG